>CAZRFC010000211.1:0-7654 GCA_964598975.1 uncultured Mycobacterium sp.
CGCGCCGGCGGCGCACAGCGCACGGGCGCTCAGCGCGGCGCGCCGGACCGTGTCGGTCCCGCGGCAGCGCAGAACCGCCCGCGGGCCTCCGCCACGGTGCGCGACAACTCCTCGGCACGAGTCGATGTGGCCAGGGCCGACGCGAGCGCGCCGTCCACCGCGACGGCACCGGCGACGGCCGGCAGGCCGTTGAGCGCGCAGGCCCAGAACGTCGATCCCGGAGCCCAGGCGGTCCAGGACGGCGCCGTGGCCGCCGTGATGCGGATCGCCGCCACGTCCACGGCAACGCCGTCGGCCCCGTCAGCCCGGGCGGTCCGGTACAGCGCTGATACCGCTGTCCGCCGGGCCGTCGCCAGCGCGGCGGCAACCCCGTCGGCAACGCAAGCGGCAGCCCCGGCAGCCCCGGCGGCCCAGGTGGTCCAGGACAAGGTCATTCACGCGGTGCGGCAACTCCTCAACACACTGGCGAACTTTGCGGTCAGCCTCCCGGCCGGGAACGGTGCCACGCTCCTCGAGGGCGGGCTCCTGCTGTTGCGCCGGTCGATGTTCAACGAGGCTCCGCGGGTCACACCGTCACCGCAGACGACCTCCGACGACGGCAAGTTCGAAGGCCGGATCGGGGCATTCGATCTCGAAGGCGACACGCTGACCTACACCGTGACCGGCGCTCCGCAGCACGGCACCGTGGAGGTCGACGAGTCCGGCAAGTACAGCTACACCCCGGGTGAGACGTTCGAGGGGTCGGACAGCTTCAGCGTGCGGATCGCCCCGCAAAAGCGCTCGCTGAACATCTTCGAGCCGGGCAGTGACGGGTCCCGGGTCGTCACGATCAATATCGGAGCGACGACCCGCTACGACAACCCCGACATCGCCATCAACCTGTCCGACACCGCCGGGCATATCACCGTCACGCGGGGTCCGCTCAACCAGTTCAAGGGCACCGTCACGCTGAACAACCTGACCGATGAAACGCGGGCCGTGTGGCTGGACACCGCGGGCGGCTTCGGCGGTGTCACCGTCAAGGAGCTGGCCGACAACTACGCGTCGTTCAAGGCCAAGTCCCGCGAGAGCGGGGCCACGGTCGACCTGCACCTGGCCTACGCCGACGCCGACGACATCCAGAAGGCCCTCGTCCTGCGCAACGTCGAGATCACCCGCGACGCGGCCGGCCAGTATGTGCTGACCGGCCGGTTGGCGCCCGACCCGGAGATCGAGACCACCGAGGTCGACGTGTGGGACGTGACCGGTAAGGCCTTCAAGAAGTACTTCGAAACATTCCGCAAGTCCTACAACCTCGACGCCGGTCAACTCGCGAATTTCAAGAACGTCGACATCGACTTCGCCGGCGCCGACTTGTATCTGGACACCATCACGCCGCTGAGCTACGCCCAGGCCGGGTTGTACGCCCTGGACAGCGAGTCCAGGCCCGCCGCCGCACCGGCACCCGCTCCGGCGGCGCCGACCACGGCGCCAACCGCCGCCGCGCCATTCGCATCGCTGGCCGCTGCCCGCACGACAGTGGCCGCGGTGAACGCCGCACTGGCGGTGGGGCAGTCGGTCTACGTCGGCCGCAGCGACGGCACGGTCGAGGTGTGGACCGTCGGAAGCACCGAGAAGCAGGTGCTGATCGGGTTCACCCCCACGGCCACCTACACCGCATCAGCAGGAGGGGTTCCTTCCGGGGAAGGTGCCGAGAAGGCATTCGACGGGTCGACCTCCACGAAGTACTTCAACTCCGGCGGGGCCGGCTCGAGCGTCACCATCGACCTCGGACGCGACTACGCCGTCACCGGCCTGGGCCTGACCACCGCCAACGACGCCGAAAACCGCGACCCCACGTCCTATCAGGTGAAGGGCTCGGCGGACGGCAAGACGTTCACCACCATCGCCGAGGGTCCGCTGACCGCCCCGAGTGGGCGCCAGACCGCCTACTCGGACGTCACCTTTGCCAACACCACCAAGTACCGCTACTACCAGGTGGTCTTCCCCACGGTGCGCACCAACGGCAGCGCCATGCAGGTCAGCGAGATCCGGCTGACCGGTTGGCCCGGTTCCGGACAGCCCCCCTGGGGCAATGACGCCAACGGCCCCGTTTCGGTGACCACCATGACCGAGTACGACCGGGTGCTCAAGGACCAGTCCGGTCAGAGTCTGCCCAGCACGTTCACCGGCTACATCCGCGGCGACGAACTGACGGTGACCGGCCTGGGTGTCGGCAGCACGGTGAAGGTCGGCAGCGTGATCTCCGGGCCTGGTGTGGCGGAGGGCACGATCATCACCGCATTCGTCCCGAAGACGGTGTCCCAGGCCAACTGCAGCTCGACCACCGCGTGCACCGGAGGCGCGGCGGCGGGCGGTATCGCAGGATCGACGGGCACGTACACAGTCAGCAAGCCCCAGACCGTCGGCGACAACGTTTCCAAGCCTGAGGTTCCCGCGGGCGTCTTGTTCTCCCAGGCGACGCTGTCGGGAGACGTCATCGCGGCCACCGCACCTGCGGTACTGGTCGGTCTGTCCAATGGGTCGATTCAGATGTACTCGCCCAGCGTCAGCCCGGCGGGCGTCGGCACGGGCGGCTGGACCGAGCTGCACGGCTTCGAGTCCGGGTGGGGCGGGGTGAAGTCGGTCCTGCCTTACCTCGACGGCTTCATCGTGGGTCTGGACAACGGGTACGTGCGGCAGTGGATCGGCCCGACCACGAACGCGGAGACGGGTTCGGACGCCAATGACCCGAGCACCTGGAAGAAGAACTGGCAGGTCCTGTACCGGCCCGGGTCTACCGAGGCGCCCAAGTACGACGGCACAACCATGTCGGCCTTCAATTCGTCCGCGGCCGTCACGACGATGATGGCTTTCCGGGATCGCCCCGACATCTGCCCCGGCGGTTCCGGGAAGGGGGCCTGCAACGGGTTCCTCGTCGGACGCGCCGACGGATCGATCCTGAAGTACAACGAAGGCGCGGGCGGTGTCGGCAAGCCGGGCTGGGAGACCCTCGTGGAGGGCCAGCAGAACTCACCGGTGGTCGGCATCGTCGAATACCGGAAACTGATCAGCGGCAACGACTACCTGCCCTCGTTCGCCTTCGCCTTGAAGAACGCCTACGTCGGGAAGTGGGAGTGGCAGGGGAGCAAGTACGGCGTCACCGCGATCAAGCAACCGGGTGAGTGGGGCAACGGTAACGAAATCACGTCCATCGCCCAGTTGGACAACGGTTTCGCCGTCGGACTGGCGACCTCGTCGGTGCAGTGGCGGGACGCCTCCGGCGACAAGTGGGTCGAACTGCACGACAACGGCTGGCGGGGTGGGGCCGACGATTCCCGCGCCGCCGTGACCTCCCTCATTCCGTTCCGTTCCGATGCGGTCACCGGATCCAACGCCCAGGGTGTGATCGCCGGTTTGAAGAACGGGTCGTTGCAAGCCTGGACGGGCGCCCTGTCGGGAGGAACAGGTCAGAACCATTGGGTGCAGTTGCACGGCACCGACTGGCAAAGCCCGATCAAGGCGATCGTCCCCGTCGTCGGCAGCGCGATCAACCTCAACGGCGACGCCGTGACCCGCGACGGTGTGATCGTCGGTCTTGGAAACGGCTCGGTGCAGCAGTGGTCCGGATCGGTCACCAGAGGCGCGCCCCTCGGCTACATCAGCGACGGCACTCAGCCCGCGGTGTTCACCGGATGTATCAGCGGCACCACGCTGACGGTGGACCAACTCGACAGCGGCAACATCGTCAAGGGCGCGTTCGTCGTCGGCGGCCCGACGAGTGGCACCAGCATCGACGCATTCCTCACCGGTACCGGTGGGGCCGGCACGTACACGGTGAACACCTCGCAGACGTGGCCGAATGGTGGCGGCAGCGGCACCATGACGACCGGTAAGAGCGGTCAGACGCTGATTATCAGCCTGCCCGCCGCCTACCTGTCTTCCAGCGGCGGATTGGACCCGGCGACCCTGGTGGGCGCCACGGTGTCGGGAACCAACGTGGCGGCTGGGACGAAGATCACGAAATACGTTGGCACGGCGGGTCTTCCCGCCGGCCAGGCCAAGTACGAAGTGAACAACTACAGCCTGGTCGGCGCGCAACCGCTGACGATTTCGGGTCTGCCGAAGGACGGTGAACGCGACTGGATACAGCTCGAAGCGGCCCCGGCGAACTCCACCGAGAACGTCCTGGGTTCTGTTCCTTCGCTGGCCGACTTCAAGTGCGATACGAACTGGCGGTGCACCCAGAGCGGCCCACTGCAGGAGGCGGTGGACTTCGGTAAGGCGCTTGCCGCGAAGGGGGATCCCTGGAAGGGAAGCACCACCCAATTCGGGAAGGAGGCCGGTGTCGGGAGCAAGGATGACCCGATCTTCGGCTACGACTTCATGTCGCCCTATCCCGAGGGCGGGACCACCTACACCCTGGCGTTCCGGAAGGAATACAGCCCGGACGCGCTTAACTACACCGTCGGCGGGGCCGCCCCGATCGATTTCAACGGCGCGGTCAGCCTGTCCAGCAATTGCACGGGCGGCAAGAGCCAGTGCGCGATTCTGACGGTCAAGTCGGTCAGCACGGCGAACAAGACCGTCGCCGACATCAAGGAGGGGATGGACCTCGAGCCCGGCACGTTCTACCAACTCGCCGGCCTGAAGTCGACCTCGATCGGCGCGCAGGTCGCCAACACCACCGACCAGTTCTATATCAGCGGCTTCGTCCCGAGCGCGGACATCGGCGCCGATATCGACAACAGGCTGGCCGGCATGACAGCCCAGTCGCCGCCGTCGCTGAAGGTCGGCATCGACGTGAATCCGCTCGGATACGGCTATGTGGTTGTGCCCGACGGGTTCTTCTCCAAGTTCAAGCCCGGCCAGTGGTCGCTCGGGGTGCTGCTCGCGACCGAGATCGGTCCGAGCCTTCGGGTGCAGGCGGAGGTGACGGCTCCGGAGAAGGACTTCAGTCTCGCCTCGATCCGGACTCCGGGTCCGCTCGGGTTCGACAGCTTCATTCTCAGCGCCGGCGCCACGCTCGGGGCGAAGGCGACGGTGAATGGACTGGGGGACAAGACCACGGTGTCGGCCTACGCCTACGCCGTTCCCGGGATGTTGTTCACCTACAACACCCAGGGCGCCCAGGGCAAGGTGCAGGTGGCCTTCAACTACTACCTCGACGCCAACGCCTCGGAGTTCAAGTCCATCACCGGTGCCACGGCCGACGCCACGTTGACCCCGTACATCAAGCTGCTGTACGGCATCCTGCTGCCGCCGTCGATTCCGCTGGTGGGCGGGTGGTCGTTGTTCTCCGTGAGCGGCGGATTCGAGAATCCGATGACCGCCTCGCTGTGCGTCGACGGGGCGAGCTCATGCCCGACGGACACGGCCAAGACCGGGGCAACCGCGAGCCTCACCTTCGGCTCCTCCGGGGCGCTGAACTTCCGTGCGGGTCTGCTGGACGGGATCACCAGCGCGCTGAGCTACGAGAAGCGGGTGCCGCTGTACCAAATCCCCGACTACACCAAGGTGATCGCCTAGGAGGCCCCAGAGTCCCCGGACTCGCCGGACTCCTTCTCGATCTCGGCGATCAGCGCGTCGACGTCAGCCGAGGTGATGTCGCCGCCGATCACCCGGTCGATGAACCGGGCCGGCTCGTCGAGGTCGGCCGCGGACGGCATCAGGTCGGGGTGCTGCCACACCGCGTCGCGGGCGTCGATGCCGGCGGCCTCGGTGAGCCGCTCCCACAGCGCCGCGGCCTCGCGCATCTTGCGGGGCCGCAACTCCAGGCCCAGCAGGGTGGCGAAGGTCTGCTCGGCCGGCCCGCCGGTGGCCCGGCGCCGGCGCAGCATCTCCGACAGCGCCGCCGTGCCGGGGATCCGGTCCCCGAGGGCGGCGGAGACCACGGTGGACACCCAGCCCTCGATGAGGGCCAGCAGGGTCTCCAGCCGCTCCAGGGCGGCGGTCTGCTCGGGGGTGGCCTTGGGTTCGAACATGCCTTGGGAGAGAAGCTCTTCCATCTTCGACGGGTCGGCCAGCGAGGTCGGGTCGAAGCCGGCCGCCATCTGCTCGATACCGCTCATGTCGATCTTCATGCCGTTGGCGTAGGCCTCCACCGCGCCGAGCAGCTGGCTGGACAGCCACGGCACATGCCCGAACAGCCGGTGATGGGCGGCCTCGCGGGCGGCCAGGAAGGTGAGAATCTCGCTGCGGGACTGCTCCAGGCCCTCGGAGGCCTCCTCGATGGCGGTCGGCATCAGCGCCGCAACGCCCTTGGGCCCCAACGGAAGTCCGATGTCGGTGGAGGTCAGCACCTCCTTGGACAGCCGGGCCAGGGCCTGACCCAGCTGCGAGCCGAACGCCATCGACCCCATCTGGGTCATCATCGCCATCAGCGGCCCGGCCATCGCTCGGATTTCTTCGGGGCCTCCTTCGCCTAGCGAGGAGGTCCACACCGTGGAGACCTGCTCGGCCATCGGGTCGCACAGCCGCTTCCAGGTGCCCATGGTGTTGTCCACCCAGTCCTGCGGGGTCCAGGCCACCGCCTTGGTGGCCCCGGCGGGCAGCGCGGTGGCGCCGTCGAGCCAAGTGTCGGCCAGGTGCACCGCGTCGGCGACGGCCTTGCCGGTGGACTCCGAGATCGGGGCGGAGAACCCGATGGAACTCGACGCCAGCTTGCGGGCCAGGTCGTAGTTCACCGCACCCTTGCCGCCGCCGGCCATCGCGCTGCCGGCCCCGGAGAACATCTCACCGAGCTTGGAGAAGATCTGGCCGAGATCGCCCGCGTTGAAGCCGGCCCCGCCGAGGCCGAACGGGTCACCGCCGCCCGGGGGGGTGTTACCGCCGCGGTCCTTCCCGGTCTTGTCGCGGTCCGGATCGTCGCCGGAGGAGAACCCGAAGGGCACGTCAGCCATGGCCACCACGGTACCGCCGCTACTGTGTGGTGCGTGAACAGGCGGATTTCGACCCTCGTGGTGGCGATGGCGCCGATCGTCGTGTTCGGCGTCCTGATGGCCGCCGTCCCGGTGCCGTTCGTGGCGCTGGGCCCGGGGCCGACGTTCGACACCCTCGGCGAGGTCGAGGGCAAGCCGGTGGTGGCCATCGAGGGCACCCCGGTCAAGCCCACCACCGGGCACCTGAACATGACCACCGTCTCGCAGAAGGACGGCCTGACGCTGGGCCAGGCGATGGTGTTCTGGGCGTCCGGCGACGAGCAACTCGTCCCGCGGGACCTGGTGTTCCCGCCGGAGAAGTCCCGCGACGACATCAAGAACGCCCAGACCGCGGACTTCCGGCGCTCGGAGGACAACGCCGAGTACGCCGCCCTGAACTACCTGAAGTACCCCAAGGCCGTCACCGCCGACAAGGTCAACGACCCCGGCCCGTCGGTCGGCAAACTTCAGGCCGGCGACGCCATCCTGGCCGTCGACGGCACCAAGATCACCGACATCGACGCGTTCACCACGCTGCTCAAGGCCACCAAGCCGGGCCAGGAGATCGTCGTGGACTACCGCCGCCGGGACAATTCCACCGGCACCACCCGGATCACCCTGGGTCGCAACGACGACCGCGACTACGGCTACCTGGGCATCGCCGTGCAGGACGCCCCGTGGGCGCCGTTCACCGTCGACTTCAACCTGGCCAACATCGGCGGGCCGTCGGCCGGGCTGATGTTCAGCCTGGCCGT
>CAZRFC010000212.1:0-7653 GCA_964598975.1 uncultured Mycobacterium sp.
GTTGTAGAACTCGCTGGCGCCGAACATGTTGCCGTGGTCGGTCATGCCGATGGCGGGCATCTTCAGGCGCTCGGCTTCGGCAAGCATCGGGGTGATCTTGGCGGCACCGTCGAGCATCGAATACTCGGTGTGGTTGTGCAGGTGCACGAAGCCCCGCCCGCTGTTGATCCCCATAGATCCGTCAGTTTAGGGCCGGGGCACGACACCCTTCGGCGTGTCGTCCGGTCGTGTCCCGGCCGGCCCGGCGAGTCAGGCGTCGTCGCGCAGCATGGCGGCGATCTTCTTGGCCTGCTCGGCGGTCAGATCGCCGGAAAGCTGAAGCACCTGGCCGTCGATCGGGGCACCGATCTTGGGCCCCCAGACCACGGTCCCGCCCCGCACGAAGGCAACCTGCTTGCCGACCTGGCCGGCGGTGAACTTGCCGAATTCGCTGGCCGACTCGTTGGTCATGGACATCTGCACCAACTGCACCCCGGTCAGTGGGTTGAGGAATGAGTCGACGTTGGTCAACTGGACCCGGATGGCCTCGGGCCCGAGTTCGTAGACCGCGGTCCTGTTGATGTCGCAGATCCGCATCGGCTGGTTCGGCGGCGCCGGTGTCGATGGCGGGCACTGGTCGGGTGTGGTGACGAACGCACTGAACACGGGTCGGACCGGCAACGGTTTGATGGTCAGCGGCGCCTTGCTGGTCGTCGGGGCCACCGGTGCGGCCACATCCTTCTGGCCGCGCGTCGCCAGGAGTGACAACACGATCGGCAGGGTGATCGAAACGACGGCGAGCCCCGACATCACTCCGATCAGGATCCGGCGGCGGCGTTGCCGTTTGTTTTTGACAGGACTCCGTTTCGGTTCGACCGGCCGCTTACTCAGCATCGGCTCTCCGTCGGGTCCCAACTCCCTGGTCTGCTCCGGGGGGGTTGGCGGTTCCGGCAGGTCAGACCGGTGCACGTTGATGTCGTAGCGGTCGGCCGAAATCGTCGGGGACAACGCGGGATCACCGCCGCGTGGCCGATCAGTCCGCGCGGCGGCCCCCGCCGACTCGGGATCCGGATCTTGTGCCATTGGGGCCCTCCCTGTGATGTCCACCGGAATCGTAGCTAATCCTCAGGATTTGACCGACCCCCCGCCGCCCAACTCGGACGACCCCGATACGCCCGAGACAACGCATCGGCGGTGAAGACAGCCAGGGCAGTCCAGATCAGGGCAAAGCCCAGCCATCGCAGCGGCGGCATGGGTTCGTGGTCGACCAGCACACCCCAGATCATCTGCATCGACGGTGTCAGATACTGCAGCAAACCCAGAGTCACCAGCGGTAGCCGCTGGGCGGCTACGGCGAAGCACAGCAGCGGGATCGCCGTCACCGGTCCGCACAGCAGCATCAGCGCGGTGTGCATCGGGCCGTGATTGATGAAGTCGGCATCGCCGCTCACCTGCAGATGGATCAGGTACGCGACCGCGAAGGGCGCCGCGATGGCGGTTTCCACCCCCACGCTGACCCGTGGGTCCGTCGGAACCACCTTCTTGACCGCGCCGTAAAGGCCGAAGGACAGTGCCAGGCCGATGGCGATCAACGGCGGTCCGCCCACGTTGGTGGACAGCAGCACCACCGCCGCCGCGGCCAGCAGCACCGCGCCGCGCTGGACCCGGTTGAGTCGCTCTCCGAAGAGAACAACACCGAGCACCACGCTGACCAGGGGGTTGATGAAGTAACCCAGGGCTGCGTCCACGACCTGGTCGGAGTTGACCGCCCAGATGTAGATCAGCCAGTTCGCCGAGATCAGGAAGGACGCGCACGCCAGCAGCAGCCAGGTGCGGCCGTCGATGGCTTTGAGGTCGCCCAACCGACCGATCACCAGCAGCACGACGACCATCAGCACGAGCGTCCAGACCACCCGGTGGGCCAGGATCTCCGGCGCACCGGCCGGTGCGAGCAGGTTGAAGAACGCCGGGAAGACGCCCCACAGTCCGTAGGCGCCCAACCCGTAGATCAGACCGTTGCGGTGCGAGGCCAGACCGACAGGCGCAGTCCTGAATCGGCGCGCAGCACATCCAGAGCATGCTGCAGGTCGCCCGGGTAGGGGCTGGTGATCTCGATGCGGCGTCCGTCAGCGGGATGCGCAAAGGCCAGCGACCGGGCGTGCAACCACTGGCGTTCCAGTCCGAGGCGCTTGGCCAGCACCGGGTCCGCGCCGTAGGTCAGGTCACCCGCGCATGGATGGTGCAGCGCGGCGAAGTGCACACGGATCTGATGGGTGCGGCCGGTTTCCAAGTGGATGTCGAGCAGACTGGCGTGGCGGAACATCTCCACGGTGTCGTAGTGGGTGATGCTGTGCCGACCGTTCTCGGTGACCGCGAACTTCCAGTCGTGACCGCGGTGGCGACCGATCGGCGCGTCGATCGTCCCGCTGGAAGGATCTGGATGTCCCTGAACCACAGCGTGATAGCGCTTGTCGACGGTGCGCTGTTTGAACGCCCGTTTGAGGACGGTGTAGGCGTGCTCGGACAGCGCGACCACCATCACGCCGGACGTGCCGACGTCCAGGCGTTGGACGATGCCCTGCCGTTCGTGGATGCCCGAGGTGCTGATCCGGAAGCCGGCGGCGGCGAGGCCGCCGAGTACCGTCGGCCCGTGCCAGCCCACTCCTGCGTGCGCGGCCACCCCCGGCGGCTTGTCCACCGCGACGATGTCGTCGTCGGAGTACAGGATGGTCATCCCTTCGATCTCGACCGGCGTGTTCTCAACGGGCGCACGCTCTTCCGGGAGGGTGACGGTAAGCCACGCCCCGGCCTCCAGTCGGTCGGATTTGCCCGCCTGCACTCCGTCGATGAGGACGCCGCCGTCCTCTGCGACGGCGGCTACCGCGGTGCGTGAAAGGCCCAGGAGACGCGCCAGGCCGGCGTCCACGCGCATACCGGCCAGGCCCTCGGGGACCGGCATCGAACGTTCGGCCATCAGTCCGACTCGGGCTTGCGCCGATCGGAACTGTCGAAGTCGTAGCCGAAGATCGACAGGCCGACCAGCAGGATTGCTCCCCCGACCACCGCCGGGTCGGCCACGTTGAACACCGGCCACCAACCGATGGACAGAAAGTCGACGACATGGCCGCGCAGCGGGCCCGGAGAGCGGAAGAAACGGTCGGCCAGGTTCCCCAGCGCCCCGCCCAGGATCATCCCGAGACCCAGCGCCCACCAGGGCGACACCAACCGCCGGCCCATCCAGATGATTCCGATCACCACACCGAGGGCCACCAGCGTCAGTACCCAGGTGTACCCGGTCGCCATCGAGAAGGCGGCGCCAGAGTTGCGGACCAGAGTCCAGGTGACGGTGTCGCCGATGATCGACACCGGCTCGCCGGGGGTCAGGTACTTCACGGCGAGCACCTTGGTGATGACATCCAGCGCCAGCACCGTCGCAGCCACCGTCAGCAGCAGCCGTAACCTGCGGCGGGGTGGTGCCGCCGTCTGCGCTCCGCTGCTGGCCGTGTCCTCGGTCACGCCCCCATCATTCCCTAACGGATGCACACGGCATGATGACGGGCATGTCAGCCATCGTCGTCATCACCACCGGTGGCACGATTGCCACCAGCGCAGGCAGTGACGGCGTGCTCCGTCCGGCCCGCACGGGTGCCGAACTGGTCGGCGACGCGGACGCGACCGTGATCGACCTGATGAGCGTGGACAGTTCCCAACTGACCCCACAGGACTGGATCCGGATAGGCGCGGCGGTCGCCGGGGCGGTCGCCGACGGCGCCGACGGCGTCGTGGTCACCCACGGCACCGACACCATGGAGGAGACGGCATTGTGGCTGGATCTCGGCTACGACGGTCCGGCCCCGGTTGTGCTGACCGGGGCGGCGCGGGCCGCCGACGACCCGGATCCGGACGGGCCGGCCAATCTTCGTGACGCCATCACCCTGGCATCTAACCCCGCCGCCCAGGGGCTGGGTGTGGTGGTGTGTTTCGCAGGCGCGGTATGGGGGCCGTTGGGGATGGCCAAGTGTGCCGACCGGACGGTGTTCGGCGGAACCCGGGTGGGCACCGTCTCCGACGGGGTGTTTCGCCCGGACCCCGCCAATGCCAGGAGATTTCGCCCTGGATTCGGGGCACTTCTTTCCGCGCCCAGGGTCGACATCGCGGTCGCCTATCCGGGCGCCGACGGCACCGCCATCGACGCCTTCATCGCCGCCGGCGCCCGCGGATTGGTGGTGGAAGCGGTGGGCGCCGGCAATGCCGGCACCGGGGTGATCGATGCAGTGGCCCGGGCCTGCCGGCAGGGTGTTGCGGTGGCGGTGACCACCCGGGTTGCCGGCGGGCGGACATCGGCCAGCTACGGACCCGGACATGACCTCGCCGACGCCGGCGCGATCCTGGTTCCGGGCCTGCGCGCCAGCCAGGCCCGCGTGCTGATGATGGCCGCACTCGCGGCGGGCTTACCCGTCGGGGACGTCGTCGCCCGGTTCGGCTAACCGTTCGGAGGACACATAGTCCGACCAGTCCAGGCTGTCGACCGGGTTTGCCGCGGTGAGCTCGGGTTCGGCGATGTCGAAGGTGCGCATCACGCCGGGTCCACTGCCGCGGGTTTCGAAACGAACGCTTACCACCCCGTGTCCGGCACCCTGGACCCAGCCGTGTCCGTATCCGGGATGGCTGACGTCGGCACCGACTCGCCACTGCGATGCGGTGTCAGGCATCGACACTTCGACAGAGTCGACGTTCGGCTGTTCGGTGTACTGGTCGAGTTCGGGAAACAGCGACTCCTGCCGGACATCGCTGAGTCCGGAAAAGCCAACGCCCAGAAGGCGAATGGGTCCGATCTCGCGCGGGTCGAGCAGTAACCGGTGTGCGGTGGCGGTCAGCGTTGCAGCATCGCCGGTGGCATAAGGCAGTGTCGCCGACCGGGTCAACGTCGACATGTCGGCCTTCTTCACCTTGACCGTGACGGTGCGGGCGCCCCGGCCGTCGCGGGCCAGCCGGCGGTGGGCATGCTCGGCGATGGGTCCGGCAGCCTCGTGGAGTTGTTCGAGCGTGGTCAGGTCAGTGGCGAAGGTCGACTCCGCGCTGATCTGTTTGGCCCCGGCGCGTTCGGCCACCGGCCGGTCGTCATCGCCTCGGGCAAGTCGGTGCAGCGCCGGGCCGATGGTGGCGCCGAGAATATTGGCGGCCTCGGAGTGACTGAGGGCCGCCAGCTTGCCGACCGTATCAATACCGAGCCGATGCAGCTTCTCCTCGGCGACGGGCCCGATGCCCCACAGCCGGCGCACCGGAAGGCTCTCCAGCAGAATCTGTTCCTCATCGCGCCGGATCACCCGAATGCCATCGGGTTTGGCCAGCCCGGAGGCGATCTTGGCGATCTGCTTTCCCGAGCCCGCGCCGACCGAGGCCACCAGCCCGGTCTGCGCACGCACCAGACTCCGGAGCTCCGCACAGTAGTGTTCCACCTCGTCGGCGGATGAGCCGGCCAGTTCGCTCGGCTCGCCGAACGCCTCGTCGAACGACAACTGCTCCAGCACCGGAATGACCGCGCGGACGGTGTCCATCACCCGCCGGCTGGCGACCCCGTACACCGCGCCGCGCGGTGGCAGCACCACCGCGCCCGCCCCCACCAGCCGGCGGGCCTGATGGATCGGCATCGCCGAGCGGGCGCCGAAGGCCCTGGCCTCGTAGCTTGCCCCGGCCACCACGCCGCGGCCGCCCATACCGCCGACCAGCACCGGGCGGCCCCGCAGGGTCGGCCGGGTCAGCTGTTCGACGGAGGCGAAGAACGCATCCATGTCGAAATGCAGAACCCAGCGGGACACGTGTCTATCTTGCGTCCAGGGTCAGGCTTTGGCGATCGCGACCGAAACCCCGTCGCCGATCTCAACCCCGCCCGCCAACTCTTGACCTGGCTCCCCGAACTCGAAGCCGGTGGCCAGGATCTCGCGGGCGATGAGATCGCGGTGGGTGGCGGCCCAGTTCGCGCGCTCCCCCGGCACCGCCATCACCACGGTGATGCGGTCGCTGACATCCAGTCCGGAGGACTTCCGCAGGTCCTGCAACTCGCGGATTCGGTCTTTCGCCCAGCCTTCGGCCTCGAGCTCCTCGGTGACGGTGTCGTCGAGCACGACCAGTCCGGCCCCGTCCGGCAGCGCGGCGGTGCAGGCCGGGTCGGCGGCAACGAGTTTCGATTCGTACTCGCCATCATTGAGGACGATGTCCCCGGCGCTGAGCGTGCCGTCGGCATTGAGCACCCCCAGGCCGGCCTTGACCGCTTTGATGGCATCCTGAACCGACTTGCCCAGCCGCGGTCCGGCGGCCCGCGCGTTCACGGTCAGTTCGAATCGGCCGTGCGCGGCGATGTCGTCGGTCAACTCGACAGCCTTGACGTTCAGCTCGTCGGCGATCAGCCCGGTAAAAGGCTCAAGGTGTTCCGGGGTGTCAACTGCGACAGTCAGTTTCGTCAAGGGCAGTCGCACCCGCAACTTCTTCGCCTTGCGCAGCGAGGAGGCCGCGGAGCACACGTCGCGTACTTGGTCCATCGCGGCGACCAGAGCCGGATCCGCCGGCAGCACACCGGCTTCCGGCCAGTCGGTGAGGTGCACCGACCGCTCACTGGTGAGCCCACGCCAGATCATCTCGCTCGCCATCGGCAACAGTGGGGCGGCCAGTCGGGTGGTGACCTCCAGCACGGTGTGCAGAGTGTCGATGGCATCGCGGTCCTCTTCCCAGAACCTCGAACGGGACCGCCGCACGTACCAGTTCGTCAGCGCCTCGGTGAACTGCCGCAGTAACTCGCAGGCTCCGGAGATGTCGCAGACATCCATGGCGGCCGTCAGGTCGTCACGCAGTTGGGCGAGCTTGGCCAGAACGTAGCGGTCCAGCACGTGCTGTGAGTCGGTGCGCCAGGTGCCCTTGGTCGGGGCATAGAGGGTCAGGAAGCTGTAGGCGTTCCACAGCGGAAGGAGCACCTGCCGCACACCCTCGCGGATGCCCTGCTCGGTGACGATCAGGTTGCCGCCGCGCAGGATCGGCGAGGCCATCAGGAACCACCGCATGGCGTCAGAGCCGTCGCGGTTGAAGACCTCGTTGACGTCGGGGTAGTTGCGCAGCGACTTGCTCATCTTGGCGCCGTCGTTGCCCAACACGATCCCATGGGCAACACACGTTTTGAAGGCCGGCCGGTCGAACAGCGCCGTGGACAGCACGTGCAGGGTGTAGAACCAACCGCGGGTCTGGCCGATGTATTCGACGATGAAGTCCCCGGGGAAATGGGTCTGGAACCAATCCTCGTTCTCGAACGGGTAGTGCACCTGCCCGTACGGCATAGACCCCGAGTCGAACCACACGTCGAAGACGTCCTCGATACGCCGCATGGTGGACGTGCCGGTCGGGTCGTCGGGGTTCGGCCGGGTCAACTCGTCGATATAGGGCCGATGCAGATTCGTCGGGCGCACCCCGAAGTCACGTTCCAGTTCGTCGAGGCTTCCGTACACGTCGATCCGCGGGAAGGCCGGGTCGTCGGAGACCCACACCGGAATCGGTGTGCCCCAGTAGCGATTCCGCGAGATCGACCAGTCCCTGGCACCGGAGAGCCACTTGCCGAACTGTCCGTCCTTGACGTGCTCGGGGTACCAGGTGATCTGCTGGTTGAGTTCGACCATCCGGTCCCGGAAC
>CAZRFC010000213.1:0-3597 GCA_964598975.1 uncultured Mycobacterium sp.
GGGCCGACGGTGAACGCGTCAACCTCTCGGTGTTGCGGCTGATCCTGACGCTGATGGACCGCGACCCCGATGATTTCGACCATGTGACCGACCGGGTGGGCCATGACCTGCGGTACGCGATCGACGCCCGCGAGCTTCGCGACGAACTCGGCTGGACTCCGCGGCACACCGACCTGGCCGAGGGCCTGCGCGCGACCATCGCGTGGTACCGGGAGAACGAGTGGTGGTGGGCTCCGTTGAAGGCCGCCGTCGAGAGCCGCTACTCCGAACGGGGACAGTGAGGTGAAACCGAACGAAGAAGACACAGAGGTGAAACCGAACGAAGAAGACACAGCGGTGAAACCGAACGACGGCAAGGGCTGGCGGGAGCTGAGCATCCCCGGCGCGTGGGAGATCACCCCGACGGTGCACGGAGACTCTCGCGGCGGATTCTTCGAGTGGTTCACCGAGCGCGGGTTCGCCGAGATGACCGGGCACCCGTTCCGGATGCGTCAGGCCAACTGCTCGGTGTCCTCCACCGGGGCGCTGCGGGGACTGCACTTCGCCGAGGTGCCGCCCGGCCAGGCCAAGTACGTCACCTGCCCCAGTGGCGCGGTGTTCGACGTGGTGGTGGACATCCGGGTGGGCTCACCGACCTACGGCCAATGGGACGGCATCATGCTGGACGACGTCAACCGCCGATCGGTCTATCTGGCGGAGGGTCTCGCCCACGGATTCCTGGCCATGAAGGACTCCTCCACCGTCATGTACTTGTGCTCGGAGCCCTACTCCCCCACCCGCGAACACACCATCGCCGCGACCGACCCGGAGATCGGCATCGAGTGGCCACTGCCGGCCGGCCAACTCCTGATGTCCGACCGGGACCGGGTCGCACCGACGCTGGCGGAGGTACGGGCGGCCGGGGTGTTACCCGAGTGGTCGCAGACACAGACCTTCCTCGCCGGGCTGCGCGATCGGTGAAACGGCGCTTGCGCAGGCAGAACCGACATTACTAGGATATCCAAGTAATCCCTTTTCCGCCTCGGAGGCACCCATGACTGGAAAGATCCAGCACTTCATCGACGGCCGGCGCACCGACCTGGCCAGTACCCGCACCGCAGACGTGTTCAACCCCAGTACCGGCAAGGTGCAGGCGCAGGTGCTGCTGGCATCGAAGGCCGACGTCGACACCGCCGTCGCCTCGGCGGCGGAGGCGCAGAAGGAGTGGGCTGCCTACAACCCGCAGAAGCGGGCCCGGGTGCTGATGAAGTTCATCGAACTGGTCAACGCCAATGCCAACGAGATCGCCGAACTGCTCTCCATCGAGCATGGAAAGACCGTCAGCGATTCCCTCGGTGACATTCAGCGCGGTATCGAGGTCATCGAATTCGCCACCGGCATACCGCATTTGATGAAAGGCGAGTTCACCGAGGGCGCCGGTCCCGGTATCGACGTCTACTCCATCCGCCAGCCGCTCGGCGTGGTCGCCGGCATCACCCCGTTCAACTTCCCGGCGATGATCCCGCTGTGGAAGGCCGGCCCCGCCCTGGCCTGCGGCAACGCCTTCATTCTCAAGCCCTCCGAGCGCGACCCCTCGGTGCCGCTGCGACTGGCCGAACTGTTCATCGAGGCGGGCCTGCCGCCGGGGGTGTTCCAGGTCGTCCAGGGCGATAAGGAAGCCGTCGACGCCATCCTGGCCCACCCGGACATCAAGGCGGTCGGCTTCGTCGGCAGCTCCGACATCGCGCAGTACATCTACTCGGGCGCGGCCGCGCACGGCAAGCGCGCGCAGTGCTTCGGCGGGGCGAAGAACCACATGATCGTGATGCCGGATTCGGATCTGGACCAGGCCGTCGACGCTCTCGTCGGCGCCGGCTACGGCAGCGCCGGTGAGCGGTGCATGGCGATCAGCGTCGCGGTCGCGGTCGGCGAGGAAACTGCGGACCGCCTCCGCAACCGGCTCGCCGAGAAGGTCGAGCATCTGCGGGTCGGCCACAGCCTGGACCCCAAGGCCGACTACGGGCCGCTGGTGACCGAGGCCGCCCTGGACCGGGTGCGCGGCTACATCGACGCCGGTGTCGCAGCGGGCGCCGACCTCGTCGTCGACGGCCGCGAAAAGGGCAGCGACGAACTGACTTTCGGTGACGAGAGCCTGGAGGGCGGCTTCTTCATCGGCCCCAGCCTGTTCGACCACGTCACCACCGATATGTCGATCTACACCGACGAGATCTTCGGCCCGGTGGTGTGCATCGTGCGCGTCAAGAACTACGAGGAAGCCCTGAAACTTCCCAACGAGCACGAGTACGGCAACGGCGTGGCGATCTTCACCCGCGACGGCGACACCGCCCGCGACTTCGTCTCCCGGGTCCAGGTCGGCATGGTCGGGGTCAACGTCCCTATCCCGGTTCCGGTGGCCTACCACACCTTCGGCGGCTGGAAGCGGTCCGGATTCGGAGACCTCAACCAGCATGGCCCGACCTCGATCCAGTTCTACACCAAGACCAAGACGGTCACCGAGCGCTGGCCGTCGGGTATCAAGGATGGCGCCGAGTTCGTCATCCCCACCATGAAGTAGGGCGGCGACATGTCCTTTATCGCCCTCGATGACGACGAGCGGGTCATCACCGACACCGCAGCAGCCTTCGCCGCCAAACGCCTTGCGCCGCATGCCCTGGAGTGGGACAAGACCAAACACTTCCCGGTCGACGTGCTGCGCGAGTCGGCCGAACTCGGGATGGGTGCGATCTACTGCGGGGAGGATGTCGGCGGCAGCGGACTGCGCCGGCTTGACGCGGTGCGGATCTTTGAGCAACTGGCCATCGCCGATCCGGTGATCTCGTCGTTCATCTCCATCCACAACATGTGCGCCTGGATGCTCGACACCTACGGAACCCCGGAACAGCGCAAGTCCTGGGTGCCGCGCCTGGCCTCGATGGAGCTCATCGCCAGCTACTGCCTGACCGAGCCCGGGGCCGGCTCGGATGCGGCGGCGTTGCGCACCAAGGCCGTTCGAGACGGCGATCACTATGTGCTCGACGGCGTCAAGCAGTTCATCTCCGGGGCCGGCTCCTCCGACATCTATGTGGTGATGGCCCGCACCGGTGCCGACGGGCCGCGCGGCATCTCCGCCTTCATCGTCGAAAAAGGCACTCCGGGCTTAAGTTTCGGTGCCAACGAGGAGAAGATGGGCTGGAACGCCCAACCCACCGCCCAGGTGATCCTCGAGGGCGTCCGAGTGCCTGCCGAGGCACTGATCGGCGGCCCCGAGGCCGAGGGCACCGGTTTCGGCATCGCGATGAACGGCCTCAACGGCGGTCGGCTCAACATCGCCGCCTGCTCACTCGGCGGCGGGCAGGCCGCCTACGACACAGCGTCGAGCTATCTGGTGGACCGGCAGGCCTTCGGGTCGGCGCTGATCGACGAACCGACCATCCGATTCGCGTTGGCCGACATGGCGACCGCGCTGGAGACCTCCCGGCTGATGTTGTGGCGGGCAGCGGCCGCCCTGGACGACGACGAGGCCGACAAGGTCACCCTGTGTGCCATGGCCAAGCTGTACGTCACCGACTCCTGCTTCGATGTCGCCGACCGTGCGTTGCAACTGCTCGGCGGTTACGG
>CAZRFC010000213.1:3607-7643 GCA_964598975.1 uncultured Mycobacterium sp.
CACCAACGAGATCATGCGGGTGGTGATCGGACGGTCCCAGGCCGTGCGAGCACGGGCAGGGGCATGACATGACGATGAACGAGGAGACGACCTTGGCCACGATCGCGTTTCTGGGGTTGGGCAACATGGGCACGCCGATGGCGGGCAACCTGGTCAACGCGGGCTACACCGTCCGCGGCTACGACCCGGTGCCGGCGGCCCGGGATGCCGCGGCCGAGAAGGGCGTCACCGTGGTGGGCACCGGCGCCGAAGCCGTCCAGGGCGCCGAGGTGGTCATCACCATGCTGCCCAACGGAACGCTGGTCAAGGAGTGCTACGCCGAGGTGATGCCGGCCGCCGCTGAGGGTGCGCTGTTCATCGACAGCTCGACCATCGCCGTCAACGACGCCCGGCAGGTGAACGGCTACGCCGACGAGCGAGGCTTCGCCCAACTCGACGCGCCGGTCTCCGGTGGGGTCAAGGGCGCCGTGGCCGGCACGCTGGCTTTCATGGTCGGCGGCGAGGCCGAGGCCCTGGAACGTGCCCGGCCGGTACTCGATGCCATGGCGGGCAAGATCATCCACTGCGGCAAGTCCGGTTCCGGGCAGGCGGCCAAACTGTGCAACAACATGCTGTTGGCGGTGCAGCAGATCGCCGTCGGGGAGGCCTTCGTGCTGGCCGAGAAGCTGGGGCTGTCGGCGCAGTCGCTGTTCGACGTGGTCACCGGCGCCACCGGCAACTGCTGGGCGGTGCACACCAACTGCCCGGTGCCCGGCCCCGTCCCCACCTCGCCGGCCAACAACGATTTCAAGCCCGGGTTCGCCACCGCCCTGATGAACAAGGACCTCGGGCTGGCGATGGACGCGGTGGCCTCCACCGGGGCCTCCGCCCCGCTGGGCAGCCACGCCGCGCAGATCTACGCCCGATTCGCTGAAGAGCACGCCGGGCTCGATTTCAGCGCGGTGATCGAAACGCTGCGCTGAAATCGAGCACGTCATGACGGCCGGTACGCCCGATCCGATCGCGGTAGCGCGGTCGAACTGGGTGCGTTCCGGCTGGGGCGACGTGGCCGACGGCATGGTGGCGGTCACCTCGGTCATGCGGGCCCATCAGATCCTGCTGGCCCGCGTCGAAAGTGCCCTGAGGCCTTTCGATCTCAGTTTCTCGCGGTTCGAACTGCTCCGCCTGCTGGCGTTCAGCCGTACCGGGGCGCTGCCCATCACCAAGGCCTCCGACCGACTACAGGTGCATGTCACCAGCGTCACCCACGCCATCCGGCGCCTGGAGGCCGACGGGATGGTGACCCGGATCCCGCACCCGACGGACCGGCGCACCACCCTGGTGCAGATCACCGAGTCCGGACGTTCACGGGTGGAGGACGCCACCGTCATCCTCAACAAGCAGGTCTTCGCCGATATCGGCATGTCCGACGACCAGGCGCGGGCACTGGTGTCGTCGATCGACACGTTGCGCCACCACGCCGGGGACTTTTAGGGCGGCTTCCAGGTGCGCTCGCAGCCCGCCCGCTCCGCCGGGGAAGCTGCGGGAGCCGGACCGGACCGGAGCGAACCGGAGCAGGACGCGGCTCGATGGTGTCGCGCGAAGGTAGGCAAAACAGACATTCATTTCCCGGCGAGAAGAGCAGCGCCCACCGGGCGGCGATGAACGGGTTCGCCCGGTCGGTCAGGCCGTCAAAATCCGCGGCCCGTCGTCGGTGACGGCGACGGTGTGCTCCCAGTGCGCGGCGCGGGATCCATCCGCGGTGACGACGGTCCACTCATCCTCGAGGATCCGGGTGCGGGTGGTCCCCAGGGTCAGCATCGGCTCGATGGCCAGCACCGACCCGGCCACCAGCAGAGGCCCGCGTCCCGGGTCGCCCTCGTTGGGCAGGAACGGGTCCATGTGCATGTGCCGGCCGATGGCGTGGCCGCCGTAGCCCTCGACGATCCCGTACCGGCGGTCATGAGCCCGCTCGGCGGCGCGGGTGCCCTTCTCGATGGCGTGCGAGACGTCGGTGAGCCGATTGCCGGGGATCATGGCCGCGATTCCGGCCTCCATGGCGCGGCGGGTGGCCTCCGAAAGGGCTTCGTCGGCGCCGATGAGTGCACCGACACCGAAAGTGACCGCCGCGTCGCCGTGCCAGCCGTCCAGAATGGCCCCGCAGTCGATGGACACCAGGTCGCCGGACGCGAGGAGTTCGGTCGCCGACGGGATGCCGTGCACCACCCGGTCGTTCACCGAGGAACAGATACTCGCCGGGAAGCCGTGGTAGCCGAGGAAGGACGGTGTACCGCCGGCCTTGCGGATCACGCTCTCGGCGACGTCGTCGAGATCCTTGGTGGACACCCCGGGGGCGGCGGCTTCCTGGACGGCCCGCAGCGCCGCTGCAACTACCGCGCCCGCGGCCGCCATGGCGTCGAGTTCGCCGGCGGTTCGGGCCGGAACCGTTTTGCGGCTTCGCAATCCGGGCAGGGAGACCATGCCGGCGTCAGTGGCCGAGTTGCTGCAGAGCCCGGTTGAAGACCTCGTCGAGGGTGCCGACGGCGTCGACCGTCTTCAGCTCGTGCTCGTGCTCGTAGTAGTCGAGCAGCGGAGCGGTCTCGTCGCGGTAAACCCGGAAGCGGTTGCGGATGATGTCTTCGGTGTCGTCGGCCCGACCGCGGGCGGCGAGGCGCTCGACGAGGACCTCCTCAGGAACCCTGAGCTCCAGAACGGCGTCCAGCTTGAGGCCGCGGCGTTCCAGCATGTCGTGCAGGGCCTTGGCCTGGTCGATCGTGCGGGGAAAGCCGTCGAGGATGAAGCCCGCGGTGGCATCCGAGTCGTTGAGCCGGTCGTCGACCAGATCGTTGGTCAGGCTGGTCGGCACCAATTCGCCGGCGTCGAGGTAGTGCTTGGCCCGCACCCCCAACGGGGTGCCTTCGTTGATGTTGTGCCGGAACAACTCGCCGGTCGAGATGTGCGGGACACCCAGTTTCTCGGCGATCCTGACCGCCTGGGTCCCCTTCCCCGCCCCGGGCGGCCCCAAAAGGACAACTCTCACTTGAGGAACCCTTCGTAGTTGCGCTGCATCAACTGGCTCTCGATCTGCTTCACGGTGTCAAGGCCGACGCCGATCATGATCAGCACAGCGGTGCCACCGAAGGGCAGGTTCTGGACGCTACCGCTGTTGCCCACTTGGAGGAACAGGTTTGGCAGCACCGCGATGACGCCGAGGTAAATCGAGCCGGGAAGGGTGATCCGGTTCAGGACGTAGCTCAGGTAGTCGGCGGTGGGCTTGCCCGGCCGGATACCGGGGATGAAGCCGCCGAACTTCTTCATCTCGTCGGCGCGCTCTTCGGGGTTGAACGTCACCGACACGTAGAAGTAGGTGAAGAAGATGATCAGGCCGAAGTAGAACGCCACGTAGACCGGGTCGGCCGGATTGGTGAGGTGGTCGGCGACGAAGCGGTCCCACCATCCGGGACTGGGGTTGCTCTTGCCGCTCTGGATCAACTGGGTGATCAACTGCGGGATGTAGATCAGCGACGAGGCGAAGATGACCGGGATGACGCCGGCCTGGTTGACCTTGAGCGGCAGATAGGTCGAGGTGCCGCCGTACATCTTGCGGCCCACCATGCGCTTGGCGTACTGGACCGGGATGCGGCGCTGGCCCTGCTCGACGAACACCACGCCGATGATGATCGCCAGGGTCGCCACACACACCGCGGCGAACACCGCGCCACCGCGGGTGTCGAGGATGGACTTGCCCTCGGCCGGGATGCGGGCGGCGATGCCGGCGAAGATCAGCAACGACATGCCGTTGCCGATGCCGCGCTCGGTGACCAGCTCGCCCATCCACATCACCAGCGCCGCGCCCGCGGTCATCACCAGCACGATCACGACCAGGGTGAAGATGTTCAGGCCGTCGGCCTGGCCCTCGATGATGTCGCGGTCGCAGCCCTGCAGCAGGCCGCCGTTGGCGGCCAGCGCGACGATGCTGGTGGCCTGCAGGATGGCCAGCGCGATCGCCAGGTAGCGGGTGTACTGCGTCATCTTGGCCTGGCCGGCCTGGCCCTCC
>CAZRFC010000214.1:0-7605 GCA_964598975.1 uncultured Mycobacterium sp.
TCGACGTCCTCGGCACGGTCAGCTTCCTGGCCGGCGCGCCACTGCTCGGTGTGATCGCCACCGCGTTCGCACTGGCCGCCGCCTTCCTCAACGCGGCATTCGGGATCTGTCTGGGCTGCAAGATCTACCCGCTGGCGGCCCGACTGCGCCGCGCCCCGAATCTCGCCTGAACGATCTCGCCCGGAATTGCCAATCTTGCTTCCCCACAAGCTCATTCATACAGAGGAACTATCATGACCACTCACCCCACCCGCACCCTTCCCGCCGGCGTCGACCTGGACAAGGACACGGTCATCACCGGCCGGGTAGTCGACGACGCCGGCCAGACGATCGGCGGAGCCAAGGTCCGCCTGCTGGACGACACCGACGAATTCACCGCCGAGGTGGTCGCGACAGCCACCGGTGACTACCGGTTCTTCGCCGCACCCGGCACCTGGACTGTGCTGGCGCGGTCTGCCTCTGGGCGCGGGGATGTCACGGTGGCACCCGTGGGCGCCGGACTCCATGAGGTCGATATCAAGGTCGCCTGAGGGGCTGCCAGACCCGCCGGGGCCGGGATAGACTCTTCCCGTGGTGCTGTTCTTCGAGTTGCTGCTCGTCATGTCGACGGTGCTGATCACCTGGTTCGCGCTGTACGCCGTCTACCGACTCATCACCGACGATTCGTGACCGCCGACGACGTCGACGGCAGCGGTGATCGTGCTTCCATAGCGGGCAGCGGTGATCGCGCGGTAGCAGCCGCCGCTGAGCGTGCCAAGCAGACGGCCGGCCGTAATATTCCGGTGTTCGACGACCTTCCCGTCATCGACACCGCGAACCTGCGGCAAGGGGCCGACCTCAACGACGCGTTGCTGGCCCTGCTACCCCTGGTCGGGGTGTGGCGCGGCGAGGGGACGGGCCACAGCCCCCACGGCGACTACCCGTTCGGCCAGCAGATCATCGTCTCCCACGACGGCAGCGACTACCTGAACTGGGAGGCCCGGTCCTGGCGACTCGACGACGAGGGCGGCTTCCACAGCCAGGGCCTGCGCGAGACCGGCTTCTGGCGTTTCGTCCACGACCCGGCCGACCCCGAGGAATCGCAGGCGATCGAACTTCTGCTCGCTCATTCCGCCGGCTATGTCGAACTGTTCTACGGGCATCCGCGGAACCAGTCGTCCTGGGAACTGGTGACCGACGCCCTGGCCCGCAGCAAGTCCGGCGTACTGGTGGGCGGAGCCAAGCGCCTCTACGGCATCGTCGAGAACGGCGACCTGGCCTACGTCGAGGAACGCGTCGACCCCGACGGCGGCCTGGTTCCGCACCTGTCGGCCCGACTGTCCAGGCATATCGGATGAGGCGACTGTTGCCCGCCGCCGTCTCGGCGGCCGTGCTGCTCCTCGCGGCCTGTTCCGGAAAGCAGGCCCCGCCGGAGCCTGAGAGCACCGGCCAGCAGCAGACGCCGGCACACGGTTCGCTGGCCGAATGCCTCAAGGCGAACGGCGTTGCCGAAACAAGTGGTCCCGCAGCGGTTCTGCGGCCGCCCGCCGGTGTCGATCCGGCGAAGTGGGATCAGGCGATGAAGGCCTGTTCCTCCCTCGCCCCCGGGCCTGCCGCACCGTAATTGCCATTCGGCGGCCAACCAGCCGACGCGGTTCTAACCTTGCCTCTATGCCTCGCATGTCAAGCGTGGATGCGGCGTTCTGGTTCGCCGAAACATCCGCCTGGCACATGCACATCGGGGCACTCGCCGTCTGCGACCCTGGTGACGCTCCCGATTTCTCGTTCGACAACATCCGCCGCCTGGTGCAAGAGCGACTCCCCGAGTTGCCCCAGCTCCGCTACCGCGTGTCCGAGAGCCCGCTCGGACTAGACCGGCCCTGGTACCTCGATGATGAAGATCCGGATCTGGACTTCCATATCCGTCACTCCGCGCTGCCGTCACCGGGAAGTCGCGCGCAGCTCGACGACTTGGTCGCCCGGCTCTGGTCCTACCAGCTGGATCGGTCAAAACCCCTGTGGGAGATGTGGTTCATCGAAGGTCTCGAGGGCGGCCGGGTGGCGCTGCTGACCAAAATCCATCACTGCCTGGTCGACGGGGTCTCCGGCGCGGGGGTCAGCGAGATCCTTTTCGACGTCACTCCGCAGCCTCGGCCACCGGCGATCCCCGAGCAGTCCAATCGGTCCGGCGGCGTGCCGCGGCCCGAGGTACGACTTCTGGGCGCGGCGGTCAACGTTGCCGTCATGACGCCGTACCGAATCCTGCGACTCCTGGATCAGACCGTGCGCCAGCAACTGGCCGCCCGCGGCATCCGCGATAAACCCTCGGGATACTTCACCGCACCGGCCACCCGCTTTAATGCGCCGATCTCACAGCAGCGCCGGTTCGCCGCGACGAGGGTGCCACTACAGCGTGTCAAGGCGGTCAAGGACGCCTACGGGGTGAAGGTCAACGATGTGGTGTTGGCCATTGTCTGCGGTGCGTTGCGTTCCTATCTGGACCGCAGCGGTGAACTGCCGGATCGTCCACTGGTGGCGCAGATTCCGGTATCCACCCGTACCGACGCCACCGCCGTGGGCAACGCGATCAATTCGATGACGGTCAGCCTGCCGACCGGAGTGGCCGATCCGGTCGAACGGATCAGGGCCATCTACACCGAGACCCAGGCGGCCAAGCAGATGGCCGAAGCCATGACCGCGCACCAGATCATGGGGCTGACAGAGACCACCCCGCCGGGCCTGTTCCGGTTGGCGGTCCGTGCGTACACGGCCAGTCGGCTCGGCGAGAATGTGCCGCCGATCAACCTGGTGGTGTCCAACGTTCCGGGGCCGCCCTGTGCGCTGTACGCCGCCGGAGCCGAAGTGGAGGAGTTCACCCCGATCGGTCCGCTGCTGATGGACGTCGGGTTGAACGTCACCTGTTTCAGCTACCGCGACTGGATGGACTTCGGGTTCATCAGCACACCGGAGATTGCCAACGACATAGGAGATCTGGCGGAGGGAATCGAACCTGCGCTGTGCGAATTGGAGCGGGCACCGAGACGGCGGCGCGGACGGCTCTGAGCCCGGGAAGGGGTTGACATGGAACGGCCCCCGAGCCGTGGTTCCTGGTTGGACGGACCGGAAGCTCGGGGGCCGGGTGGCTGCCTGGAATTCGCCAGCGCGCTGGATGCGAAGGTGATTCCGGCACCCTGGTGCTGCTAGCGGGCAGCCACCTCACATGTCCAAGAAGTACTCAAAGTTCCGGACCACCTCCTCTCTTGTGTACGGCCGAGGTTACCGGCCGGAGGCGGTGTGCGCCAAGGCTTTTTCGCCTTCGGCGATCACCGATCGCTGAGGATGGCCGCCTCAACCAGCGCGGAGACCTCGTTGCGCAACGGAGAGGGGCACAGCGGCTGCCCGTCGAGGGTGTGGACCCGGGCCGCGAGGGTGATGCTGGAGACCAACCAGACGCCCTGGGCCCCAACCAAATCGGCCGGCCGCAATGCCTGGTAGTCGCAGTCGTATCCCGCTGAGCGGGCCATCTCGAACAGCGCCTGTTGGGTGGTCCCGCGCAGGATCGGATACCAGGGCGGCGGGGTCAGCAGGCACGGCTGTCCGTCGGCACCGTTGGTGGCGATCACCACCGTGGATCGGGGTCCCTCCAAGATGTGGCCGTCGGAGCTGACGAAGACGACGTCGTCGGCACCGCGACGGGCGCCCTCCCGCAGGGCAGCCATGTTCACCGCGTAGGACAGCGTCTTGGCCCCGGCCAGCAGCCAGGGCATGGCGTCCACGCCGGTGGACGGCAGTCCACGGTCGAGTAGCACCGCGGCCACCCCGTCGCGGCGGGAGTCGTGCACGCGCTGTGGCAGCGGGTTGATCGTCAGGTAGGCGGTCGGGCGCGATCCGCTCTCGCGCCCGCGGCTGTAGACCAGTCGCAGCGCCCCCTCGCCGGCCGTCTGCGCGGCCCACCGGCCCACCCCGATGCCGATGGCGCGCCGCCACGCAACAAGATCGGGCTCCGGGAGTTCCATCATGGCCGCGGAGTGCATGAGTCGCTTCAGGTGCGACTCCACCAGACAGGCCCCACCGTCGCGGACCAGCAGCGTCTCGAAGACGCCGTCGCCACGTACCGCCGCGAGGTCATCGCCGAACAGCAACGGCAGACCGGGATCGCGAACGGTCCCGTCGAGGGTGACGAGCACGCTGGGCTGGCCGGACATGGTCTGCAGAGCCTACTGGCCGGCTCGTAAAGTTGACCTGTGTCAGCCGTTCAAGCACCCATGGACTCCCCCGACGCCAGCACGGTCTGGCATTACGGCGATCCGCTTGGGGAACAGCGCGCAGCCGAGCACGACGCCGTCGTCGTCGACCGCTCCCACCGGGCGGTGATCACCCTGAGCGGCCCCGAGCGGCAGTCCTGGTTGCATTCGCTGTCAACCCAGCACGTCGCGGAACTGCCGGACGGCGCCTGTACTGCGAACCTGAGTCTGGACGGGCAGGGCAGGGTCGAGGATCACTGGCAGCAGACCGAACTGGGCGGGGTTACCTACCTGGACACCGAGCCGTGGCGGGGCGGGCCGCTGCTGGACTACCTCCGCAAGATGGTGTTCTGGGCGGACGTGCAGCCTGCCGCCGCCGACTTCGCCGTGCTCTCCCTGTTGGGGCCCGGCCTTGCCGGACCGGCTGCGCTGCAGGCCCTAGGCGTATCCGCTCTCCCGGACGATTCGAGGGCCGTGGCGCTGTCCGGTGGCGGCTTCCTACGCCGGATGCCGGCTGACGGCGGGCAGATCGAGCTCGATGTACTGGTACCGAGCGGCAAAAAGGACGCGATGCTGCATCGACTGACGGAGGCCGGTGTCCGGCCGGCCGGCGTCTGGGCCTACGAGGCCCACCGGGTGGCGGCGAATCGCCCGCGGCTGGGTCTGGACACCGACGAGCGGACCATCCCGCACGAGGTGGGCTGGATCGGCCCGCCCGGTCACGGCGCGGTCCACCTCGACAAGGGCTGTTACCGAGGGCAGGAGACGGTGGCCCGGGTCCACAACCTGGGCCGGCCGCCGCGGATGCTGGTGCTGTTACACCTCGACGGTTCGGTCGATCGGCCGGCCACCGGCGATCCGGTGCTGTCCGGGGGGCGCCCGGTGGGCCGGCTGGGCACGGTGGTCGACCATGTCGACCTCGGACCGATCGCCCTTGCTCTGCTCAAGCGCGGACTGCCCGCCGACACGCCGCTGAGCACCGGCGGCGAGCACGCCGTCAGCGCCGTCATCGACCCGGAATCGCTGCCCCCGGCCGATCAGGCCGGTGCCGGTCGCCTCGCGGTAGAGCGTTTACGCGGCGGGTGAACGGGCCTGACCCCACTTTGTCGCCCGGCACGGTAAAGTGTGGGCAGGACAAACACTGACATTAGATCGGAGCCGCCTGATTTCGGGCCGCTCCGTTATTGCGCGAGGGGGTTCCCCCATGGGCCGCGGCCGGGCTAAGGCAAAGCAGACCAAGGTTGCCCGAGAGCTGAAATACAGCTCTCCGCAAACCGACTTCGAGCGGCTTCGCCAGGAGCTGAGTTCGGGCGATAGCGCGTCCGGACCCTCGAGCAATGGTTTCGACGACTCGTACGAAGACGAGGACGACTGGCGGCGCTGAGCCGTTCCCACCTGTACCCGCCGCTTCCGTCCTAGAAGCGCGGGTGCTGTCCGACCAGCCTGGCCCGCGGGCCGTCGCCCCCCTTGCTGGGTGCCTTGTTGACGCTGCCCAGGACCCAGCAGTCCAGGTGGCGGGCAGTCAGAATTGCCAGCGCGCGGTCGGTGTCCTCGGGTGCGACGAGCGCCACCATGCCGACACCCATGTTGAACGTCTTCTCCATCTCCTCGCGTTCGACCCGGCCTCGCTGAGCGATCAGGCCGAACACCGGCGCGGGGGTCCAGCTTCCCCGATCGATTTCGGCGACCAGGCCATTCGGGATGACCCGTTCCAGGTTGCCGGCCAATCCGCCGCCGGTGACGTGGCAGAACGTGGACACCTGCGTCTCCGCAGCCAACGCAAGGCAGTCCTTGGCGTAGATGCGGGTCGGCTCGAGCAGTTCCTCACCGAGGGTGCGGCCGAATTCCTCGACGTGGCCGGCCAGGTTCATCCGGTCGATCTCGAGCAGCACCTTGCGTGCCAACGAGTACCCGTTGGAGTGCAGTCCCGAGGATCCCATCGCGATGATGACGTCACCGGGCCGCACGCGGTCGGGACCGAGGATTTCGTCGGCCTCGACCACCCCGACCCCGGTCGCGGAGATGTCGTAGTGGTCGGGCTCCATCAGGCCGGGATGCTCGGCGGTCTCCCCGCCGAGCAGGGCGCAGCCGGCGATCACGCAGCCCTCGGCGATCCCGGAGACGATGGCGCTGATCCGCTCGGGAACGGTGCGGCCGACGGCGATGTAGTCCTGCAGGAACAGCGGCTCGGCTCCGCAGACGACGAGGTCGTCGACGACCATCGCCACCAGGTCCAGGCCGACGGTGTGGTGGATGTCCATCGCCTGTGCGACGGCGAGTTTGGTGCCCACACCGTCGGTGGACGACGCCAATACCGGTTCCCGGTAGCCGCCGCGCAACGCGAACAGGCCGGCGAATCCGCCCAGCCCACCGCGCACCTCGGGTCGGGTGGCCCGTTTGGCCAGCGGCTTGAGCAGTTCGACTGCCCGGTCCCCGGCTTCGATATCCACCCCGGCGGATGCGTAGGAGACGCGGGCACCCTCTCCGCGTTGACTGCTCGTCGACTCGCCAGACATCGGCGCTAAGGCTACTCGTCCCGCCTGGGACCGGGGACCCCCGACCTGCAGACCCGGTCGACCAGTTCGGCGGCCAGCGCGAACGCGGAGGTCGCGGCCGGGGAGGGAGCGTTGCGGACATGCGTCACACCGTCTTCCCCTGAGATCACGAAATCATCGACGAGCGAACCGTCACGGCCCACCGCCTGAGCCCGCACCCCGGCGTGCGAACTGCCATCGAGGTCGTCGACCGACAGGCCGGGCAGGTATCGGGAGGCCGCCGCCACGAACGCCTTCCGACTGGCAGCCATCCGGATCTCCTCGATACCCACCCGCCAGTACCGGCGGCCCACCCGCCAGGTTCCCGGCCAGGTCAGGGATTCCATGGCGTCCCGGCCGTCGAATCGGCGCAGCGAGTAGCCGTCGCGGGCGGCCACCATCATGGCCGTCGGGCCCAGGGTCACCCGCCCGTCGATGTGTTTGGTGATGTGCACACCCAGGAACGGCAGTTCGGGGTTGGGGACGGGGTAGATCATTCCGTTCAGCCGTGGTTCCGGGGTCGACTTGAGGCCCAGATAGGCGCCGCGGAAGGGCACGATCTGCGGGTCCCTCGGGGCGCCGGACCGGCGGGCCAACCGGTCGGCCCACAGGCCCGCGCAGACGATCACCGACCGGGCAGCCAACGACCCGTACGAGGTGTGCACGAGGCCGGGCTCGATGGATACGACATCGGTGCCGAACCGGAACTCGACACCGCTTTTCCGCAGCTCCCCAGCGACTACCCGGGCGACCTGGCCATAATCCACGATCCCGGTGTTAGGTGCGTGAAGTGCCTGCAGCCCAACGGCATTGGGCTCGATCTCGGTGATCTCGTCCCCGCCGATCCT
>CAZRFC010000215.1:0-4756 GCA_964598975.1 uncultured Mycobacterium sp.
GACGAGTCGCCGTGCGGGTGGTAATTGCCCATCGTCTCGGCAACGGAGCGTGCTGATTTCGCATGCCCACGGTCCGGCCGGAAGCCTGAGTCGAACATCGCGTAGAGCACGCGGCGGTGCACCGGTTTGAGGCCGTCACGGACCTCGGGCAGTGCGCGCCCGACGATGACGCTCATCGCGTAGTCGATGTAGCTGCGCTGCATCTCCTGCTGGATGTCGACCGGCTCGATGCGGTCGCCTGCTTCGCCGCCCGGTGGCAACGTGGTGTCAGTCATGAAATTTTCCTAGGTACCTGGGTGTACGACATCAAACATCAAGGAATCGAACGTCTTTGGCGTTCCGGGTGATGAAGCTGCGTCGGGCCTCGACGTCCTCGCCCATCAGGATCGAGAACAGTTCGTCGGCGGCGGCCGCATCGTCGAGCGTGACCTGCCGCAGCACCCGCACCGACGGATCCATCGTGGTCTCCCACAGCTCCTTGGCGTCCATCTCGCCGAGACCCTTGTAACGCTGGATACCGTCCTCGACGTTGATTCGCTTGCCTGCGGCGCGGCCCGCCTCGAGCAGGCCGTCGCGCTCGCGGTCGGAGTACGCGAACTCCGGATCGCTGCGCTGCCACTTCAGCTTGTACAGCGGCGGCTGCGCCAGGAAGATGTGGCCGTTCTCCACAAGCGGTTTCATGAACCGGAACAGCAGCGTCAGCAGCAGCGTCGAGATGTGCTGGCCGTCGACGTCGGCGTCGGCCATCAGCACGATCTTGTGGTACCGCAGCTTGGAGATGTCGAACTCGTCGTGGATGCCGGTGCCCAGTGCGGTGATGATGGCCTGAACCTCGGTGTTCTTCAGCACGCGGTCGATGCGCGCCTTCTCCACATTGATGATCTTGCCGCGCAGCGGCAGGATCGCCTGGAACATCGAGTCGCGGCCGCTCTTGGCCGAGCCGCCGGCCGAATCACCCTCCACCACATACAGTTCCGAGGCCTTGGGGTCCGTCGAACGGCAGTCGGCGAGCTTGCCGGGCAGTCCGCCGATATCCGTGGCGCTCTTGCGGCGCACCAGTTCCCGGGCCTTGCGTGCCGCCAGCCGGGCCTGCGCGGAAGACACCGCCTTGTTCACGATTGTTTTGGCGTCGGCAGGGTTGGATTCGAACCAGTGGGTTAGCTGCTCGTTGCAGACCTTCTGAACGAAGGACTTCACCTCGGTGTTGCCGAGCTTGGTCTTGGTCTGGCCCTCGAACTGGGGCTGGGCGACCTTCACCGAGATTACGGCGGCCAGACCTTCGCGGATGTCGTCGCCGGTGAGGTTGGGATCCTTATCCTTGAGCAGCTTCTTGTCTTTGGCGTACTTGTTGACCACGGTGGTCAGCGCGGCACGGAAACCCTCCTCGTGGGTGCCGCCCTCGTGGGTGTTGATGGTGTTGGCGAAGGTGTGCACCGACTCGGAGTAGCCGGCGTTCCACTGCATGGCGACCTCGAGCTCGTGGCCTTCACCGCGGCCGCCGCCGGAGAAGTCGACGATGCTGGTGTGGATGGGCTGCTTGGTCCGGTTGATGTGTTTGACGTAGTCGACCAGGCCACCGGGGTAGTGGAAGGTCCGGGTCTTCACCTTGTGCTGAGGGGCAGCCTGTTCGGCGGCCTTCTCCTCGGCGGACTTCGGTGCCTCGGCGGTGTCGCTGACGATCTCGTCGACCACCTCCTCGGGGGTGACCCGCTCGTCGGTGAGCGTGATGGTCAGTCCCTTGTTGAGGAACGCCATCTCCTGCAACCGGCGGGCGACGGTCTCGAAGTCGTAGTCGGTGGTTTCGAAGATGTCCGGGTCGGCCCAGAACCGGATGGTCGAGCCCGTCTTGCTGCTCTTCTCACCCTGCTTGATGCTGCCGGGGACGGAGCGGTCGTAGGTCTGGAACCACTCGTAGCCGTCCCGGCAGATATCGGCTTCCACCCGGGTGGACAGCGCGTTGACCACTGAGACGCCCACGCCGTGCAGACCGCCGGAGACCTGGTAGGCGCCTTCCTCGAACTTGCCGCCGGCGTGCAGGACGGTCATGACGACGTCGACCGTGGGGATGCCGGCTGTCTTGTGCATCTCGACCGGGATGCCGCGGCCGTTGTCGCGGACCTCGACGCCGCCGTCCTCGAGCATGCGGACGTCGACCTGGTCGGCGAAGCCTGCCATCGCCTCATCGACGGCGTTGTCCACGACCTCCCAGATCAGGTGGTGCAGGCCGCGCTCACCGGTGGAGCCGATATACATGCCGGGGCGTTTGCGGACGGCCTCGAGACCTTCGAGGATCTTGATGGAGTCTGCACCGTATGCATCGTCTGGTTTTGTCTTCGGGGCAGCCACGATCGAACCGGTCTCCTCGGGATCTTCAAGCCGGGCGACCGAGAGGTCGCGCGGATAACTTCGTCCAGTCTACCGGGAAGATGGGACAGGACTGACTCTCCGACAGCGTTTCTACACAGCTAATTGCGCCGTGCACGCCCAATTCCGGTTTGAGATGGCAGCGGACGGCTGAAACGCCCATCGGCGAGGTTTTGGTGCCGCTGAGGCCGGTGATACGGGGGCCGCGTCGGCGGGCTCAGCCGTAGGTGTCGCGGGGTCCCCGGCCGGAGATGTGACGCGGCCCCTTGCGCCACGACGGGGCCGCCGGGCCGGTGATTTTCAACGACGTGACCACGCCGTCGCCGACCGCCGCGGCGATCTTCGCCAGCAACTGCGCTTGCACCATTCTCAACTGGGTGGCCCAGGCGGTGGACTCGGCGGCGACGCTGAGCACCCCGTCGCGCAAAGCAGTCGGCTGGGCGTGACCGGCGATCTGGTCGCCCACGACCGTCGGCCACTCGGCGAATACCGTGCCTTCCGCGACTTTGGGCGTCCACCCGCGATTCTTCGCCAGATCACGGGCGGCCCGACCCAAGGGTTGCGGGTCACGGCTGTCCGGCCCGGGCCCCGACCAACGACGGCGGCCGCGCTGGGATGGATCGCGGCCGGCCTTGGGTTGGCCACTTCGGGAGCGGCGGCCCTGCCCGACTTCCTTACCCTGGCCGCGGGCGGCGGCGCGGGCCTCTTCCAGTGCGCGGCGAACCAGGTCCATTCCGGCCATGTTGGCCAGGTGTTCCGGGGGAGTGGGCGCATCGTCGGGCAGATTGTCCGGGGGATCGTGCGGATTCGTCATGGCAGTACCACCGCGGAGGCGCGACCGGTCTCGCTGTCGCGCAAAGTTACACCGATCCGGGTGGCGTCCCAGTCCTCCGGGATGTCTTCACCGACCGCGGCCGTGACCAGCACTTGTTCGGCGCCGGCGGCAACTCCGGCCAATGCTCGCCGGCGCGCGGTGTCTAGTTCGGCGAACACATCGTCAAGGATGAGGACTGGTTCGCTGCCCTCGCCGCGGAGAAGTTCGTAGGCCGCCAGTCGCAATGACAGCGCCATCGACCACGATTCGCCGTGGCTGGCGAAACCTTTGGCGGGTTGTTCGCCCAACCGCAACTCGAGGTCGTCTCGGTGCGGACCCACCAGGCACATACCGCGTTCGAGTTCGGCGCCACGGCGCCGCGCCAAGGCTTCCAGCAGCGCACTCTCCAGGGATTGGGCATCTCCGATCGCGGGGTCGACGTCGATACTCGGCCGGTAGGCGATGGCCGCCGGCCGCGATGACGGCGCCAGAATTTGGTAGGCCTTCTCCACCTCGGGGCCGAGTTGGTTGACCAGGTCGATTCGGGCCGCCATCAGCTTCGCGCCGTGGGCCGCGAGGTGACCGTCCCACACGTCAAGGGTGTCGAGCACGCCGGGATCCGCGCGCAATCTGGGGTTGGCCGCCGACTTCAGCAGTGCGGTTCGCTGCCGGAGGACCTTGTCGTAGTCCGCGCGGACACCGGCGATGGTAGGCCGGCGAACGGTGGCCAGTTCGTCGAGATAACGTCGTCGCTCGCCCGGATCCCCACGGACCAGGGCCAGGTCTTCGGGGGCAAACAGCACCGCGCGGACCGCACCCAGAACCTCCCGGGTGCTTCGCACGGGCGAGCGGTTCAGGCGAGCCTTGTTGGCCCGGCCGGCAGCGACCTCGATATCGACCGCAAGTTCTCTGCCGTCGTTGACGACGATGGTGGAGATGACGGCGCGCTCGGCGCCGGCCCGGATCAGTGGTGCGTCGGTGGCGACCCTATGCGAGCCGAGCGTCGCGCAATACCACAGCGCCTCAACGAGATTCGTTTTCCCGAATCCGTTGGACCCGACGAACACCGTCCGACCCGGCCGCAACTCCAAGTCCACGTGGGCCCAGGAACGGAAGTCGTGCAGCGTCAGATGGCGGACGTACATTCGATCAGCCGGACAGCGGAATCCGTTTGACCGCGTGGCCACCGAACTGATTCCGCAGCGCGGAGACCGCCTTCATCGTCGGTGACTGTTCTTGACGCGACGCGAAGCGGGCGAACAGCGCTGCCGCAATCACCGGCGTCGGTACCCGGTGGTTGATCGCTTCCTCCACCGTCCAGCGGCCTTCGCCGGAATCCTCGGTGTAGTCGGAGATGTCAGCGAGGTCGGGGTCTTCTGCGAGGGCTTTTGCGAGCAGTTGTTGCAGCCAGGAACGGACCACCGTTCCGTTGGTCCAGGCCTGCATGACCGCCTGGGTGTTGTTGATCAACGGCTCCGCGTTGAGTAGTTCGTAACCTTCGGCGTAAGCGTGCATCAGTCCGTATTCGATGCCGTTGTGCACCATCTTCGCGTAATGGCCGGCTCCGACCGGGCCGGC
>CAZRFC010000215.1:4766-7598 GCA_964598975.1 uncultured Mycobacterium sp.
AACCCGTCGGCGATGGGCCCGGGTGGTCGCAAGGATTCGAAAATAGGCATGAGTCGGGCGATGTCGTCGTCACTGCCGCCGACCATCAGCCCGTACCCCTCGGTCAAACCCCAGATCCCTCCGGAAACCCCGGCGTCGACGAAACCGATCCCGCGCTGTGCGAGCAACTCGGCGTGCGGGGCGTCTTCGGTGTAGCGGGAATTTCCTCCGTCGACAACTAGGTCGCCGGGATTTAAAACCTCCGAGAGCGAGACGATGGTTTCGTGGGTGATCGGCCCGGACGGGACCATGACCCACACGACGCGGGGCGTTGCGAGGGCATCGGCCAGCCCCGCCAGGGTCGGGACGTCGGTTACTTCCGGGCGCGGATCGAAACCGACGATGTCGTGTCCGGCTTGGCGCAACCGTTCGCGCATGTTGAAGCCCATCTTGCCCAGACCGATGAGACCCATCTGCATGTGCGTGTCTTTTCTCCGCGGTCTAGCCGGGCAGTCGAACCGGCATGAGCAGGTAGACGTAGTCGGTGTCCAAAGCCGGGAACGGACCGGCTCCGCTGGGACCTTCCTCCGCGGCGGGCCGCAGCACGGCGGGTTTGCTGGGCGTGGTGAATCCGAAGGTGACGCGATCGGAATGCAACGAGCCCAGGCCGTCCGTCAGATAGGTCGGGTTGAAAGCGATGGTCAGGGGGTCACCGGCGAACTCGACTTCGAGATCCTCTTCAGCCAGGCCCACGCCGTCGGCACCTGCCGACAGCCGCAGCGAGCCGGGCGAGAACTCGAGCCGCACCTGGGCACCGCGGTCGGCGACGAGCGCAACACGTTTGATCGCCTCGATCAGATCGGTGACCCCCACGGTGGCGACGGCAGTGTGCTCGGCAGGGAGCAGCTGCCGGTACTTCGGAAATTCGGTGTCCAACAACCGCGTGGTGCTGCGCCGGCCGCCGCTGCGCATGCCGAGCAGGCGTTCCTCACCGACAGCAGCGCCGGTACCCAGCGCCAGATGGACGTCGCTGCCCGGGCTGACGGACTTCGCGGTCTCGGCCAGTGTCTTGGCCGGCACCAGCACGGCAGCATCCACATCCGGCGACGCCGTGCTCCAAGTGAGTTCCCGAACGGCCAACCGGAACCGGTCGGTTGCGGCCAACACCACCTTGTCACCGGAGATTTCCACCCGAATGCCGGTCAGCATGGGCAACGTGTCATCACGCCCGGCTGCGACGGCCACCTGCCCTACCGCCTCGGTGAACAGATCGGCCGGTACAACACCGGTTTCGGCCGGAAGCGACGGCAATGTCGGGTAATCCTCGACCGGCATCGCCGGCAACGAGAATTTGGCGCTCCCGCAGGTCAACAACATTCTCGTGCCGTCGACGCTGACGTCGACAGGTTTGGCCGGCAACGCCCGGGTGATGTCTGACAACAGCCGGCCGGAAACCAAAACCGTTCCACCGGAAGCGATCTCGGCGGGAACGGTCACTTCGGCGGAAACATCGAAATCGAATCCCGCGATGGTCAGCCCGTCATCGGAACCTGTGATCAGAACCCCGGCGAGGACGGGATTTGACGGCGGCCTGGACGGCAGACTCCGGGCAACCCAGGCCACCGCGTCAGCGAAGTCCTCCCGCACCAGGCGGAACTTCAAGTCGGAGCCAACCGTCGTGGTCGCCACGTTCATCGTGTCCCTTCAACATCAACCCAGCCGAGAGCGCTGGTCAGATCACAACCTAGAGCGTTCACGGTCATCTTGAAAGCTAATCGCTCGGGGTGACAACCGGGCCGCCAGGGCGTCGGGAACGGGCTGTGAATGCACTGTTCCCCAACGGCGTTCTTCTGAGAAGGAAACTTTGAATAACTCTCGGTATCAGTAATAGGGGCTGTGCAACTTGTGGATGACGGGGCGAACCGCCTGCTCGGGCGGCATCGAGGGTTGTGGATGGGTTGTGGATGGTGGTGCGCGGACTGTGCGCCGTCTGTGGAGTCCGGGCAGGTTGTGTGCAGTTCTCCCGGGGAGGTTGACGCTATCCCCACGATTCCGCACAGGCTGTTCACAAACACGGGCTGTGACTGCTGATAAGTAACGGTGCCAAAGTTTTTTCGCGACGGGGTTCGGGAAGGTCGTAAATCAGCGCTTGGAACGCTGGCGAATCCGCGTCGTGAGTTCTTTCACGTGATCGAAGACCTCGCGGCGTTGTGCCATTTCACCGAGAATCTTGCGCTGGGCGTACATCACGGTGGTGTGGTCACGGCCGAAGGCCTGGCCGATCTTCGGTAGGGAAAGATCCGTCAGCTCACGGCAGAGATACATGGCGATCTGCCTGGACTGTGCCAGGGCTCTGGTCTTACCCGGGCCGCGAAGTTCTTCGACCGTGGTGTCGAAGTAGTCGGCGGTTGCGGCCATGATCATCGCCGCGCTGATCTGTGTGGTGCCGGCGTCGGCGATGAGATCGCGCAGCACGATCTCGGCGAGTGCGGTGTCGATCGGGGTCTTGTTTAACGACGCGAAGGCCGTGACGCGGATCAGGGCCCCTTCCAACTCGCGAATATTGCGTTCGATGCTGCTGGCGATGAGTTCGAGAACGTCGTCGGGAACCGCCAGGCGCTCCATCTGCGCTTTCTTGCGGAGAATCGCGATGCGGGTCTCCAACTCGGGAGGCTGCACATCGGTGATCAGGCCCCATTCGAACCTGGTCCGGAGGCGGTCCTCGAGGGTCGCCAACTGCTTCGGCGGCCGGTCGGAGGAGATCACGATCTGCTTATTCGCGTTATGCAGAGTGTTGAAGGTGTGGAAGAACTCCTCCTGGATGCCTTCCTTGCCCTCGATGAACTGGATGTC
>CAZRFC010000216.1:0-7533 GCA_964598975.1 uncultured Mycobacterium sp.
GCGGTGATCACCAGCGCCGGAATCGTTCTGGCGGCGGTGTTCTGCGTGCTGGGTGTGCTACCACTGATCGCGCTGACCCAACTGGGGATCATCGTCGGCCTAGGCATCCTGCTGGACACCTTCGTGGTGCGCACCGTCGTCATCCCGGCACTGTTCACTTTGATCGGCCCGAAGATCTGGTGGCCGGCGTTCCGGTCCGATGACATCGAGCGCACCGACGAATTCCCTACGCCGGCTTAGGTTCTTGGACTGGGTCTGGTTCTCGGTGACTCTCGAAGACCCCGGCACGAACGAGGAACAGCACACTGACGACAAGTACCCACAGCGGGAACGCCAGCGTCAGCCACATGCTGGTCTCACCGCCCAGGATGAGCATCAACGCCATCAGGTAACTGACGATCGCCAGCCAGCGCGGCATCAGGTCGGTGCGCAGCCAGATGGTCGCCAGCGACATCATGAACACAGCCGCCATCTTCACCGCATAGACCTTGGAGAGTTTCAGCAGCAGCATCTGGCCGAAGACGGTGTTCACCGTCGACCCGCCCGAGTAGTGGCCGGCAGCGGCCAAACCGGCACCGACGGCCGACGACGCGAACATCATGGCCAGGAACAACAGTCCGCTGCCCAACGTGACGGTGGCGAAGAACTTGTCTTCGTAGCGTCCCAGGTTGGCGCGCACCACCCCGATGAACCATAGGAAACAGATGCCGGCGAACGGCATCAGTTCCGAGGCCAGCCTGATCTTGTCGTTGCCGGCCTCCAACCACTGCGCGCCCGGTTGGGCGCCCTCGGGCAGCGACGACCGGATCAGCACGATCGCCGTGGAGAACAGGACCGCGAACAGCACTCCGGCCAGGGCGGCGGCGCGCGGAGTGGTCAGGTAGTGAAGCGATCTCGATTGGGCCACAACGCCAAGGTTGCCAGATTCACGGCTGGCCGGGCAGCAACTGAACCATCAGCCCGTTGGCTTCGGCCACCAGGGTGGCTGCTGGGTCGACGAGTTCGGCATTGACGAAGGTCTTGCGGCCCTCGACTTTCGACGCCCACCCGCGCATGGTCAGCGGCACGTCGATCGGGGTGATGTTGCGGTAATCGACATGCAGGAAGGCGGTGCGGCTGATCGGACGGCCGATCGAGTGGATGATGATCCCGCACATCACGTCGAACATCATCGCCACCATGCCGCCGTGCACGGCGTTGTTGCCGCCGACGTGATAGCGGCTGAACTGCACGCCGACTTCCACCATCTCGGGGCTGAATCTGCGGATCTGCCACGGCGGCATCAAGACGCTGCCGGCGCCGGGAAGGCTGGCGACCCGACCGGCCGGCGCCAAGCCGCCGGGCTTCTCATGCGGGGCGAGGTAGTCGATCAGTTCATCGACCCGGTCGGCAGCCGCGTCCCAGTCGGGGGCGTCGGCTGCCACCGCGAGATCCTGCGCGCGACGCATCGCCGCGACGAACCGACCGAATCCCGGTGGTTCGTCGAGCACCTGGAATCTGGGGAACCCGCCGTGGGTGTCGTACTCGGGGTCGAGATCGTGCGGATCGGGCTCCGGTGAGGTCACCGCGGGGCCAGCACGTCGCGGCGCACGATGGTCTGCTCGCGGCCAGGACCGACACCGATACACGAAACCGGTGCTCCGGCAAGCTCTTCGAGCCGCAACACGTAGTCCCGGGCCTTGGCGGGCAGATCGTCGAACTCGCGCGCTCCGGAGATGTCCTCCCACCAGCCGGGCAACTCCTCGTAGACCGGCACCGCGCGGGCGATGTCGCTCTGGGTCATCGGCATGTCGTCGGTGCGCTTTCCGTCCACGGTGTAGCCGACACACACCGGCACGGTCTGCAGCGAGGAGAGCACGTCGAGTTTGGTCAGGAAGTAGTCGGTGATGCCGTTGACCCGGGTGGCATAGCGGGCGATCACCGCGTCGAACCAGCCGCAGCGCCGAGCCCGCCCGGTGGTCACGCCCACTTCGCCGCCGGTCTTGGATAGGTAGGCGCCGTTTTCGTCGAACAGTTCGGTCGGGAACGGCCCCGACCCGACCCGGGTTGTGTAGGCCTTCAGGATCCCCAGCACGGTGGTGATGCGGGTGGGGCCGATGCCGGAGCCGACGGCAGCGCCACCAGCGGTCGGATTGGACGAGGTGACGTAGGGATAGGTTCCGTGGTCGACGTCGAGCAGGGTGCCCTGCGAACCCTCCAGCAGGACGGTCTCGCCGGACTCCAGCGCATTGTTGAGCAGCAGCCTGGTGTCGGCGATCCGGTGCGCGAAGCCCTCCGCCTGGGCCAGCAGCGCCTCGGTGATCTCGTTGGCGTCCAGCGCCTTTCGGTTGTAGATCTTGACCAGCACCTGGTTCTTGAAGTCGAGTGCCGCCTCGATCTTGGCGGCCAGCAGGTCCGGGTCGCGGACGTCGGCCACCCGGATCCCTATCCGGGCGATCTTGTCCTGGTAGCACGGCCCGATTCCGCGACCGGTGGTGCCGATCTTCTTGTTGCCGAGGTATCGCTCGGTCACCTTGTCGATCGCCACGTGATACGGCATCAGCAGATGCGCATCGGCGGAGATCAGCAGCCGCGAGGTGTCCACGCCGCGGTCCTCCAGCCCCCGCAGCTCGGTGAGCAACACCGCGGGGTCGATGACGACGCCGTTGCCGATCACGTTGGTCACGCCCGGAGTCAGGATCCCCGAGGGGATGAGGTGAAGCGCGAAGTTCTCCCCGGTCGGCAGAACCACGGTGTGCCCGGCGTTGTTGCCGCCCTGGTAGCGAACCACCCAATGCACCCGGCCACCGAGCAGATCGGTGGCCTTCCCTTTGCCCTCATCACCCCACTGGGCACCGATGAGCACTATTGCCGGCATGGCCCTGACCCCGCTCCGCTCCCTGGCTTAATGTGTCCAGCCGGTGGTCCACCCTATCGGAGGGCCGGGTTCTGGAGCGAATAACGCGCAGCGGAGGAGGGCGCCGGATGGCCGAGGACGTCGCCGTGCTGGCTTTCGCGGGCCGTCGACCACCCCGCGCCCCGGCGTCGCCGCATACTCTCCGGCTCGACGACCCGGCCGGAATCGACGAGGCGATCCGCGGCGCCCGGCGGGTCATCGTGCTGGGCGGGGACGCCGAGCTCGCCGCGGTTCTGACCCGACTGATGCGCGCTGAACTACTCGATGTCGAGGTCGCCCGGGTCGGTGGCTTCTGGGGCCTGCGGCGGGCGATGCGGGGGGCGGCCCGGCGGGTTCCGCTGATCCGCGACGACACCGGCACCGCCCTGGTCGGTTCGGCGCTGTGGCTGCCGCCTGCGGAGGCTTCCACCATCCACGGCGAGGCAGTCGTGGACGACGCCGTGCTTTTCGACGGTGAGGTCGCCGGAGTGCGAATCGAACCGACCCTGACGATGCCCGGTCTGCGTGCCACCGTGCTCGGTGGCCGGCGCCGCCGGTGGATCAGCGGCCGCGCCGCCCAACTGGGTACCTCCGGCGCGCAGGTGGTCCGGGACGGTGTCCCCGGTTCGCGGCAGATCAAGCGCTCGACCTTCTACCGCCACACCACCGGTTGGCTCCGGGTGAACTGACCGCCGTGCCATCATCGCCGGATGTGGTGGTTCTACACCGTCATCCTCGGCATGTCGTTCGGGCAGGTGCTGCAGGAACTGGCGATCGGGGTACGCGAGTGGGCCCGGGCGGACACCCGGTCGGATACCCGGGGCGGTCGGCCCTTCCTTCCCGCGATGCTGTGGCAGGTCTTCCTGTTGGCGCTCGTCGTCCAGGTCTGGCTCGCGGTCACCTACTACCGCGACACCGTCGAAGAGGTTTCGATCCTGGAACTGCTGGCTTTTCTTGCCGTACCGGCCGGCATCCTGGTGATGTCCTTCCTGCTGCCGGAGGCGCGGTGGGATTCCGAGTCGTCGCCGGCCGCGACGTTCGGTCGGGTGCGGCCGATTTTCTTCGGGGTTCTGATCGCGATGGTGCTGGTGAATCTGTTGCACAGCTTCCTGATCGGTCAGCAGGGTTTCGACCTCGACCTGCTGTTCCAATGCCTGATCGTCGTCGGGGCGGTCATCGGCCTGGCGATCCGCAGCGCCCGGGCCGACGGCGTTCTGGCGGTCGTGATGACCCTCGTTGTGCTGACCTACATCGGGCTCGGCTACTCCACCGTGCAGGTGGGGTCAGAGGCGGCGGCCGGCAACCAGTTCGTCTGACGGCCAGAAGCGCACCCGGGTGCCGTTGCGGGGCACCAGCACCGGGGCGGCCCGCCAAGGTGGCCCCTCGGGGCGGGAGCTGACCGGTTCGAGCCGTCCTCCCCGCAGCAGGGTCTGCAGGACGGTGACCAGTTCGCACATCGCGAAGGCCGCACCGATGCAGCGCTTGATGCCGCCGCCGAACGGAATCCATGCGTGCGCCGGCGGGCGGGTGCCCAGGAAGCGTTCCGGCCTGAACTCATCCGGATCGGGGTAGCTGTCGGGATCGCGGTTGACGGCGTCGAGCAGCAGCACGATCCGGGTGCCCGGTTCCAGGGTGTAATCGCCGAGTTGGTACCGGCAGGCTGTCATCCGGCCGGTGATCGGAGCCGGCGGCCACAGCCGCAGCGTTTCGTTGATCACTGCCTCGGTGTACGAGGTTCCGCCGTTTTCGGCCTCCGCACGCACCGCCGCGAGCGCCTCGGGATGGTGCAGCAGAAGGTCCACCACCCAGGCCAGTGTGGTCGCCGTCGTCTCGTGTCCGGCCAGCACCAGGGTGACCAGATCGTCGCGAATCTCCCTGTCCGACAAACGTTCTGGGCCGGACAATCCATCGCCGCCCTCGGCGCGGGCGTCGACCAGCATCCCCAAGACGCCCGCCGATCGCCGGGGGTCGGCACGTCGGGCGGCGATCAACGGCATCAGCGCGTCGTCGATCCGGCGGTTGATACTTGCCAGGCGGCCCCACATCCGAAGCGCACCCAACCGGCGGGCCGCGTACCGCACCGGGGTCTCCTCCGAGATGGCCAGCACCAGCAGGTCGTCGAACGGTGCTCCCAGCCGGGCGACCTCGTCGGGATCGTCGACGCCGAACATGATCCGCACGATCACCTCGAGGGTGAGTTCGCGGGCCGCCTCCAGCATCCGCATCGGCGTGCCGGCCGGCCACCGCGACATCGCGGCACGGGTGGCCTCCTGGATGATCGGCACGTAGCTGTCCAGAACCTGGCCGTGCAGCGGAGGGGTGAGCAGTTTGCGTCGGCGCAGGTGTTCGGGCTCCTCCTGGACGAACATCGACCGCGGCCCGTAAATCGCCGCGGCCGGGCCCACCCCCTCGCCGCCGAGGAGCACGTCGGGTTTGGCGGTGAAGACCTGCTTGGCCAGAGCCGGGTCGGCGACGGCGACCACCGGCCCGAAACCGAGAACAGGCAGTTCCACCACCGGCCCGACCCGCCTGACCAACTGGGCCACCAACTGCTGACCGCCGAGCCCGTAGGCGGCCGCGTAGAGACCGCTGAAGAACGGGGTGATGAATCGAGGCGCCGGAAGGCCTGGAGGACGCACTCCGACACGGTACCGTCGTGCAAAACCGACCAGGGGGCCAAACATGCAGCGAACCATCCGGGCCGTCGCCCTGGCCACCTTGGCACTCCTGAGCGCGCTCGGACTGGGCGTGACGTCGTCCGTCACCGCCGCCCCACCGGCGCAGGCGGTCACGGCCCTGATCGCGCCGGGCACTGGAACCCCCGACGCCAACGTCATCGCCGGCTACCTGGAGAACGCCCGCGACTACTACATGACGACGACACCGTGCACCCTGGCCAACGACTGCGATCTGGTGGGGGTCAACTATCCCGCATCGTTCTGGCCGCTGTTCTTCCGGCCGCGGTGGTGCGTACCGGGCCGCTGCGAAAAATGGGACGTGTCGGTCGCCGACGGCCTGAACAACTACAACAGCCAGTTGACCGATCTGCTCGCCACCACCGACGAAGAGATCGTCATGTTCGGCTACTCACAAGGCGGGGCCATCGTCTCCAACCAGTTGCGGTTGATCGCCGGGATCGATCCGGCGCTCAAGGAGCGACTCTCGGTTGTGCTGATCGGCAATATCGACAACCCACTTGGCGGCCCGTGGTCGCTGCTGGGCTTCCTGGGCACCATCCCGGTCGTCGACGTGACCACGGGAATGCCCACCATCGTGGACACCGGCATCCCAATGACGTCGGTGCACTTCGAATACGACGGCACCGGCGACGCACCGGTGTACTGGGGAAACCCACTGGCCGTCCTGAACACCCTCGCTGGGTTCTGGTATGTCCACGGCCAGATGCTGTGGCCCAACGCCTATAACGAGACCGGGCTGCCCAACGGCTACACCCCGGCGGAACTCGCTGAACAGCTGGACCCGGAACTGCATCCGGAGAACTTCCGCTACGACAGTTACGGCAATCCGTTCATCACCGTGCCGACGCGGACGTTGCCGATCATGGAGCCCTTCCTGAGAATCGCTGATCGGCTCCGGCTGAACTGGTTGGTGCAGCCCCTGGTTGACCTGGTCTCCCCCGCTATGCGGGTGATCATCGACACCGCCTACGACCGCGAGGCCGACCCTGGTGTGCCGCGGTACCTTTCGCCGCTTCCGTTCAATCCCAAACTGAAACTGTCCACTGTGGTCAAGGACTTCGTCGCAGGGGTCGGCGAGGGTGTCCAGGCATTCTTGAGGGACATCGGCGTACCCCCCGGGAGTGACGCCGCCCCGGGTTCCGCAACGGGCATTCCGGTATCAGCGAGTGTGCCACCACTCGCCTCGGACCCGATCACGGTCGAGCCCGCGGTCGAGTCCGCTCCCCCGCTCCCCGTCGTCGTCGAACCGAAGGCGGCGCCCGCACCCGAGCGGGCAGTGCCCGCAGCGCCCACCGGCGTCCCCGCGGAAGCCGCGCCGGAATCCAGAAGAGCGATCAGCAGAGTCGGAAAGGGGGACCGGACCGGTCGGCCGGCCGCCAACACCGGCAACGTCCGGTCCGGCCGGGCGGCCGCCTAACCGGGCCGAAAGCCCGGTCGACGGAATCCCGCACGGTAGCGTCGCAAACCGTGACCGTTCGACCGATCAATCAGTCGGTGCGCCCCAGCCCGGTGTTCCTGGCCCTCGTGGCGATGACCGCCATCGGCGGGGTGCTGGCCTGGATGGCCGCCTCGACGAATTCCGTGATGGCCCACATCGGGGTGTTCGTTCTGGTGATCGGGGGCTGGGTCGTCTCGCTGTGCCTGCACGAGTTCGGGCACGCCTACACCGCGTGGCGATTCGGGGACCACGACGTCGAGGCCCGCGGCTACCTCACGCTCAACCCGTTGAAGTACTCCCATCCCCTGCTCTCGCTGGGTCTGCCACTGCTGTTCATCGCGATGGGCGGGATCGGCCTGCCGGGCGGTGCGGTCTACGTGCGCACCGAGTTCATGACGCCGCGCCAGCGCACCCTCGTCAGCCTCGCCGGGCCGTTCGCGAATCTGGCCCTGGCGATCCTGCTACTCGGAGCGACCCGGCTGTTCTTCGACCCCGACCACCTCGTGTTCTGGGCCGGCGTG
>CAZRFC010000217.1:0-805 GCA_964598975.1 uncultured Mycobacterium sp.
AGGCACCCCGCGCCGGCACGCAGACGCCCAACTACCTGACCTGAGCCTCCCCGATAGGGTGACGGGATGCCCCGCCCGGTTGCCCTCGTCACTGGACCCACCTCAGGTCTCGGCGAGGGCTACGCCCGCCGCTTCGCCCGGGACGGCTACGACCTGGTTCTGGTCGCCCGTGATACCGACCGACTGGCGTCGCTGGCCGCCGAACTGCGCGGGGCCTACGGCGTCGATGCGGAGGTGCTGTCCGCCGACCTCGCCGAATCCGAAGGTCGGCAGCGGGTCTGCGACCGCCTGGACAAGGGCGTGCAGGTACTGGTCAACAACGCCGGTTTCGGAACCTCCGGTGAGTTCTGGACGGCCGATCCGGACCTGCTGCAGCGCCAACTCGACGTCAACGTCACTGCCGTGATGCACCTGACCCGTGCGGCGCTGCCGCCGATGCTGGCCGCCGGCCGGGGCAGCGTCATCAACATCGCCAGTGTCGCCGGACTGCTCTCCGGTCGCGGGTCCACCTACTCCGCGTCGAAGGCCTGGGTGGTGTTCTTCTCCGAGGGCCTGGCCAACGGGCTGACCGGCACCGGGGTCGGGGTGCACGCCGTCTGTCCGGGGTTCGTCCGCACCGAGTTCCACCAGCGCGCCGGCATCGAGATGAGTTCCATCCCGGCGCCGATGTGGCTGACCGTCGACGGCGTTGTCACCGAGAGCCTCGCCGACATCGCCAAGGGCAAGGTCGTCAGCGTGCCCGGTGTCCAGTACAAGGTGCTGACCGGGGTCGGGCGGGTCATTCCGCGCGGCCTGGTCCGCGCGT
>CAZRFC010000217.1:815-7509 GCA_964598975.1 uncultured Mycobacterium sp.
AGCAGGACGCTTCATACCGCGCGGATTGGTTCGCGGATTCACCAAGAGGATGGGACGTGGCCGTGACCGCACCTGAACACGCTGGCGAGGCCCCGCGCCTCGACGCCGCCGCACGCACCGAACTGGCCGGCCTGGTCCGGCAACTCTCGGTGGTCTTCGGCCGGGTCACGCTGTCCTCGGGCAAGGAGGCCGACTACTACGTCGACCTGCGTCGCGCTACCCTGCACCATCGGGCGGCCCCGCTGATCGGCCGACTGATGCGCGAACTCACCGCGGATTGGGACTACGCCGCAGTGGGGGGCCTCACCATGGGTGCCGACCCGGTCGCCTGCGCGGTACTGCACGCTCCCGGCCGCCCGATCGACGCATTCGTGGTCCGCAAGGCGGTGAAGAGCCATGGGATGCAGCGCCAGATCGAAGGTGCCGACGTTGCGGGCCGGCGTGTGCTGGTCGTCGAGGACACCAGTACGACCGGCGGTTCGGCGCTGACGGCGGTGCGTGCGGTGCGTGACGCCGGGGCCACGGTGGTCGGCGTCGCGACGGTGGTTGACCGGGCCACCGGGGCGGCCGAGACGATCGAGGCCGAGGGGGTGCCGTACCGCAACATCCTCGGTCTGGCCGACCTGGGCCTTGATTGACCGGCCTCCCCGATGCCTGACGCCGATCATTCCCAGATCGACTGGGATGAGACCGTCGATGTCGTCTGCGTAGGCACCAGTCCCGGTGTGCTGGCGTACGCGATCTGCTGCGCCGCCCACGATCTCGACGTCCTACTCGTCCACCCGCCCGACGAGCCGGATGAGCACACCGCCGCCTGGCATGCCGCGATGACGTTAGACCTGCCCTCGAGGCTGAATCCTGGGCGGGAAAACGCCCGCGAGGTCCGCCAGGAATTCAGTTTCGCGCGGGTGACACCGCCCCCGGCTCCCACCGGCAAGCGGGTGAGGTTGGAAACCTTTGTCGGCGAACAACTTCGGCAATGGTCGGAATACTGCTTGTCTTCCCCATTGGGGGTGATGCTCACCCAGATTCCTGAACTGCTTGTGTCGATGCGCACCGAGGACGGTGCGACGATCACGGCGGCCTTCCTCGGCGATCTCCGTGGCGGCGACGTCCTCACCTGGCTGGCCGACCGCGCCAGCGAGGTTGGCATTCCGGAGTCGGACGACACCATGTCGGCGATGATCCTCGACGAAGGGCGCATCGCCGGCGTGGAACTCGACGACGGCACCCTGGTCGCAGCCACCGGCGGACTGGCATTTCCGGTCGGCGCCTCCGCACTCATCCCGGACTTGCCGGGACTCGGCGGCTGCACCGTGGCGGTCGTCGGGCGCCCCGCGGGCCGGTTCGTCACGGTGGATCTGCTGCGGCCATGACCGAACCGGGCCCGACGGAATGGTCCTCCGGCGCCCACGGCGTCGGGCCGTGGGACGACACCCATCCCGGCGAGCCGGCCGACGACCCGCGCTATGACGGTGAATTGCTGCGCCTCGGCGACACCCGCAATGTCGTTGATGCGTACCGCTACTGGCGTCGCGAGGCGATCATCGCCGACATCGACCGGCGGCGGCACCCCCTGCACGTGGCGATCGAGAACTTCGGCAACGACGCGAACATCGGCGCCGTGGTGCGGACCGCCAACGCTTTCGCGGTCCACACCGTCCACATCGTCGGCCGGCGCCGCTGGAACCGTCGCGGCGCCATGGTCACCGACCGCTATCAGCACCTTGCTCATCACGACACCACCGAGGAACTTCTGGACGCCGCCTGCGAAGCCGGTCTGACGGTGGTCGCCGTCGACAATGTCCCCGGATCGCTGCGACTCGAGCACACCGCCCTTCCGATGAACTGCCTGCTGCTCTTCGGCCAGGAAGGCCCCGGCATCACCGAGGCGGCCCGGGCCGGTGCCGAATTCACGGTGTCGATCGCCCAGTTCGGATCCACCCGCAGCATCAACGCCGGGGTGGCCGCCGGCATCGCCATGCATGCCTGGATCCGACAGTGGTCCGACATTGGCTCGGCCTGGTAGTCCGGAGTCCGACCTGTCACAGGCCTGGTAGGGCAGGATTGCCGTCCATGGACCAGCAATGGAGAAACCGGGCGGCCAGCGCCGAGGCCGCTATCGCCACCAGGCATCTGCGCAAGCTGCTGCAGGTGCCCGGCACCCAACTTGGGGTGGTGGGCTGGCCTCCCACGGCTAAGGACCTGACCTTCGCGACCTGGCACTACTGGTGGCAGGCCCATCTGCTGGACACCCTGGTCGACGCCGAGGTCCGCGACCCCGCGCCGGCCCGGGTGGACAAGATCAAACGGCAGATCCGCGGCCATTTCGCCCGCAACAACGGCCGCTGGACCAACAGCTACTACGACGACATGGCCTGGCTGGCCTTGGCATTGGAACGGGCCGGCCGCCTAGCCGGGGTCGCGAACCCGAAGGCACTGGCCAGCCTCTCCGATCAGTTGGTCAACTCGTGGGCGCCCGCGGCCGGCGGCGGCATCCCGTGGCGTAAACAGGACCAGTTCTTCAATGCCCCGGCCAACGGGCCGGCGGGCATCTTTCTGGCCCGGTACGGCAACGTCGACCGAGCCAGCGAGATGGCCGACTGGATCGAGGAGACGCTGATCGATCCGGAGACCCACCTGGTGTTCGACGGCATCAAGGCCGGATCCCTGGTCCGTGCCCAGTACACCTACTGTCAGGGCGTCGTCGTGGGTCTGGAGACCGAACTGGCGGTCCGGACCGGCGATTCCCGGCACGGCGCTCGAGTGCGCCGCCTGGTACCCGCGATCGCCGAACACATGACAACCGACGGTGTACTCAGGGGTGCCGGCGGCGGCGACGGCGGACTCTTCGCCGGCATCACCGCGCGCTATCTGGCACTGGCGGCCAACGAACTTCCCGGTGACTCCGCCGACGACGCCGCGACCCGCGACGCCGCCCGCGGCATCGTGTTGGCGTCGGCGCGCGCCGCGTGGGACAACCGACAGGACGTCGACGGGCTTCCGTTGTTCAGCGCGTTCTGGAACCGGGCCGCCGTGGTGCCCGGCGGCGGCCAGAAGGCCGGCAAGAAGGTCGACGGCGCCGTCGCCGAGTCGGTGGCGCCGGAACGCGATCTCTCAGTGCAGGTTTCGGGCTGGATGCTGATGGAGGCTGCGCACGCTGTCACGCGTTAGTCGGCGGGTGCACCCGGCCCTTCGGCTGGACCCACCCTCGGCGGCGACGCGCGCGACGGGTGGACACCGGCGGATACCCGCGCCCTCGATGACTGATCACGGTTATAGTCGGGCCGAGCCCGTGACCGGTGAAGGAGAAGGCGGCCGATGAAAAACATCATGGCGTTGGCGACGGGGGCGCTGGCCACCCTGACCGTGAGTGGTGCACTCGCCGGTTGCACCCCCACGACCGAGAAGCCGTACACCGGGCCCGCCGTCACCCCGACCATTTGGACCGGCTCACCGGCACCGGCCCACAGCGGTGGGCACGGCGGCGGCCACGGCACGGCCAGCGACGCGGCGGCCGACGCGCCGGAGGTGGGCGCCACCCTGCACCAGTACATCGTCGACAACAAGATCGCCGAGGTGCCGTTCAAGGCCGACGAGCCGGGTACCCCGACGATCGACTTCCCGTTCCCGCCGGACTGGCGACCGGCCGGCGACCAGAAGCCCGATTGGGCATACGGTGCCATCGTCTACGGCAAGCCGAAGGACCCGGACGATCCGCCGTTCATGTACGCGATCGGCTCGAAACTCACCGGCGACGTGGACCCGGCGAAGATCCTCGAATATGCCCCCGGCCAGCTCAACGAACTGCCCGAGTTCAAGCCGGTCGACGGCCCGCCGCAGCGCGAGAAATTCGCCGGCTACGACGCCGTCAGCTACGTCGGCACCTATATGTGGGAGGGCAAATCCCGGTCCGTCGGGCAGGAAACCATCGTGATCCCCGGCAAGGACGGGTTGTTCGTCCTGCAACTCAACGCCGAGGCCCCGGGCGGTCAGGAGCAGGTCGTCATCGACGCGGCCAAGATCATCAGGGAGAAGACCCAGATCACCGTCCCGTCCTGACCGACCAGACCGAACTCACGGAGAACCCCATGACGATCCGATTCACGGCCTCCCGCCTGATGGCTGCCGCAGTTCTAGCCGGGGCGCTGGTGTCGACCCCGGTGGGCACCGCGACGTCGGCCGAGGCCGCCCCCTGCCCAGGCGGTCAGTGGGCCGACCCCATCACCGGGATCTGCTGGTCGCAGAACAACCCGAGCAACAGCTACGGCGGGTCGGGCAACATCCCGTGCCTGCCCGGCCGACTGGGGCTGTGCCTGAGTGCCCTGCAGAACACGCCCATCCCGGGTTCGACCCTGCCGGGCCCGAACCCCAACGGCACCTGGCCGTAGCGGTTCGCTCGCCCGGTTACGTCTCCTCGGGCAATACCCCGCGCCGGCGCAGGACGTTGCGGCCCACCGCGGTCACGGCCGGCAGGATCGAGAGGAACACGATGAGCAGAATCATCAGTTCCAGGTTGTTCTTGACGAACGGGACGTTGCCCAGGAAGTAGCCGAGCAGGGTGACTCCGCCGCCCCAGAGGATGCCCCCGACGATGTCGTAGGCGAGGAATACCGGGTAGCGCATATAGGAAACCCCGGCCAGCACCGGGGTGAAGGTCCGCACGATCGGGACGAAGCGGGCCAGGATGATGGTCTTCGGGCCGTGTTTTTCGAAGAACGCGTGCGACTCCGTCACATAATGCTTCTTGAAGAACCGCGAGTCCTCCTTGTCGAACAGGGCGGGGCCGATCCGGCGGCCGATGAAATAGCCGCACTGGTCGCCGAGGATCGCCACCAATGTCACCGCGGGTACCAGCACCCAGATGCTCACCGGGGGATTCGGCGCGGCCGCCAGCAACCCGCCGGTGAACAGCAGCGAGTCGCCCGGCAGCAGCGGAAACAGCAGGCCGGTCTCGATGAAGACGATGATCAGGATGCCCGGTAGCACTGCCGAGGCGAACAGGCCGCCCTCGCCGAGCCAGTACATCGGGTCCAGGATGCTCGGCATGGCGAGAACGGTGGTCGTCATGAGGCCCCAAGATACCGGTGGCATTTGAGATACTTCATTCCAGACGCACCGATCAGACGCACCGATCACCCGCCCGAGAGGATGTTCCATGCCCATCGCCACCCCCGAGGTCTATGCGGAGATGCTGGATCGCGCCAAAGAACACCAGTTTGCGTTCCCGGCCATCAACTGCACGTCCTCGGAGACCATCAACGCCGCGATCAAGGGCTTCGCCGACGCCGGCAGCGACGGAATCATCCAGTTCTCGACCGGCGGTGCCGAATTCGGGTCCGGACTGGGAGTCAAGGAGATGGTGACCGGCGCCGTCGCGCTGGCCGAGTTCGCGTACGTGATCGCGGCGAAGTACCCCATCACCGTCGCACTGCACACCGACCACTGCCCCAAGGACAAGCTGGACACCTATGTGCGCCCGCTGCTGGCCATCTCGGCCGAGCGGGTCCGGGCCGGTAAGGACCCGCTGTTCCAGTCCCACATGTGGGACGGCTCCGCGGTTCCGATCGACGAGAACCTCTCGATCGCCCAGGAACTGCTCAAGCACGCCGCTGCCGCCAAGATCATCCTCGAGGTGGAGATCGGCGTCGTCGGCGGCGAGGAGGACGGCGTCGAGGCCGAGATCAACGAGAAGCTCTACACCTCACCTGAGGACTTCGAGAAGACCGTCGACGCGCTCGGGGCCGGCGAGAACGGCCGCTACCTCCTGGCCGCGACCTTCGGCAACGTCCACGGCGTCTACAAGCCGGGCAACGTCAAGCTCAAGCCCGAGGTGCTGGCCGAGGGACAGCGAGTGGCCGCGGCCAAGCTCGGTCTGGCCGAGGGCGCCACGCCGTTCGATTTCGTCTTCCACGGCGGCTCGGGTTCGCTCAAGTCCGAAATCGAGGACTCGCTGCGCTACGGCGTGGTCAAGATGAATGTGGACACCGACACCCAGTACGCGTTCACCAGGCCCATCGTCGGGCACATGTTCACCAACTATGACGGCGTGCTCAAGATCGACGGCGAGGTGGGGAACAAGAAGGTCTACGACCCTCGGTCCTATATGAAGCTCGCCGAGGCCGGGATGACCGCCCGGGTGATCGAGGCCTGCAACGACCTCAAGAGTTCGGGCCGGAGTGTGTCGGCCGGCTGAACGGGCCGGCTGAGCACAGCGACGTGAGCCGACGCCGAAAGCTGCTGCTGGGTGGCGTATTGGCGGTGATTGTCGTCGTCGTGGGTGTGTTCGCGGCGGTGAAGCTGCGCAGCGGCCCGCCATCGGACTGCGACACCGTGCGGGAGCTGTTGGACTACAACCGGCAGTTCACCGAGCAGACCAAGACCTCCGCCAGGACCAACAATCCTGAGCTGTCGACCACAGGGCAGTACCGCGACTGGGCGGCAGGGCTGAAGGACTACGCCTCGCAGATCCACGAGCCCGGACTGTCCGCGCGGGCGAACACAGCGGCCGACCTCGCCGCCCAGACGGCCGACCTGGTACCCAAGTACCGGGCCAACCCCGACGATGTCGAGGTCAGCCGGCAGTATGCCCGGATCGGTATCGAGTTCGGCAATGCGATAACGGGCCTGGACTATGCCTGCCCGGGCGCCGGGTCATGACGACTGGCAGATCTTCCACTGGTCGTCGCGTAGT
>CAZRFC010000218.1:0-7474 GCA_964598975.1 uncultured Mycobacterium sp.
ACCTCCAGCACCGGGGGCAGCGGGAATTCAGTTGATGGCGTGAGGGTTTCGGGAACGTCGCTGATGGTGCGGGCATTGAGGGTGACGTCCTCACCGACCCGGCCGTCGCCGCGGGTCGCCGCACGGGCAAGCCTGCCGTCGCGATACACCAGCGCGATGGCGACCCCATCGACCTTCAGTTCGCACAGGTAGTGCGGGTCGGGGCCGATCTCGTTCTCCACCCGGACCGACCAGGCAGTAAGTTCATCGGTGTCGAACACGTCGTCGAGGCTGAGCATGCGTTCCAGATGCTCAGCGGCGGTGAACTCGGTGGCGAACCCGGCGCCGCCGACCAGTTGTGTCGGTGAATCCGGCACCCGCAGTTCCGGATAACTCTGCTCAAGGGCGACGAGCTCGTTGAACAGTGCGTCGAAGTCGGCGTCGGAGACGATTGGCGCGTCCTTGACGTAGTACCGGAACTGGTGCTCGCGGACTTCGTCGGCCAGTTCCTGCCAACGGCGGCGCACATCCGCGTCGAGGGGATCGGAACCGTCGGCCACTCCCGCAGGTTAGTCCAACCCGTTGAGTGAGGCCGCACGCACAGAGTTACCCGCAGTTTGTCCGCATGGCGCCTCACTAAGCGGGGCGGGAGACGGCGCTAGATGGCCGCCGGGTCCTCGGCGATCGCCGTGGCCACCCGCTGGGTCAGTCCGGTGGCCTGCCGGGCCCACGCCTCGGTGCCGCCGGCCAGCCCGCAGGCGGGGCTGATGCCGATCCGCTCGCCGAGGACCGTCCGCGGAAATCCGAGCCGGTCGGTGACGGCGGCCGCCAACCTCGCGAGTTCCTCCACCGAGGGCCGCCGCTCAGGGGCGGTGCCGGGCACCAGACCCAACACCGCGCCTCGTCCGGAGTCGATGAACGCGCCCAGCCCGTCGAGACCGGTGTCGTCCAGCACCGCGACGTCGACTGAGATCGTCTGGATCGCGCTGCGCTGCAACAGTTTCCAGGGCAGATCCGCGGCGCAGCTGTGCAGCAGCACCTCCCCACCGACTCCCGCGACGCAGCGGTCGAGAAGAGCGATCGCCACGGCCTCGTCGACCGGATGTACCGGGGTCAGCGCGGTCACCCCGGTCAACCGGCCAGCCAGCCCAGCCGGCAGCAGCGGTTCGTCGAACTGGACCGCCACCGGAGCGGCCAGGCGGCGGGCCAACTCAGCCCGCTGGACCGCCATTCCCTCGACCAGCGACTCGGCCAGGTCACGCAGCGCACCAGGGTCGGTGATGGCACGGTGTCCGTTGGCCAATTCGAGTTCCGCGGCCAACGTGATCGGTCCGGGCGCCTGCACCTTGACCGCGCGTCCGGGTCGGGCTCCCCCGGTCTTCTCCCAGGCCTCCTCCAGGGCGTCGACGTCTTCCCCCAGCATGCTGATCGCACGGCGGGTGACAGAGCCGGGCCGTGCCGCGATTCGGTACCCGCGCGGCACCACGTCGACGGCGATGTCGACCAGCAGCGCACCGGCGCGCCCGATCATGTCCGCGCCGATGCCGCGGCCCGGCAACTCGGCCAGGTAGGGCAGCTGGTGCAATTCCCCGACGATGACCTCGGCGGCGTGCCGGGGCGACGTTCCTGGCCACGAGCCGAGTCCGGTGGCGGCCGCGAAAACTTTCACCAGGCAACCGTATTGGACGGCGGTACCGAATTACCCGCCGCGGTCTCGTCGATCACGGTGTGGATCAGCCGCATCTTCTCCAGCACCGGTGCCGGCAGGACGAAGGGGTAAAGATCCCGCTTGCCCATCGAGCGGTTCACCATGTTCAACGACCAGGCCAGTGGTAGCCACATTTCGATGATCGTGTCGAAGCCGCTTGGGCCGAGGACCCTGCGCTGATAGGTGGCGGTCGCCGGTGCGAGTCCATACGCGGCGGCAGTGTCCAACGTGCTTCGGATGTGCAGGTAGTGGGCGAAGGTCTCGGCCCAGTCCTCGGCCGCATGCATCGTGGCGTAGGAGGAGACGTGCCGGTCCTGCCAGCCGGCGGGCGCACCCTGGCTGTAGTGCTGCTCGACCGCGGACCGGTAGTCGGCGTCCGGTTCGCCGAAGAGCCGCCGGAACGCCTCGAGGCGATCCGGGGACCCCGCGACGAGGCGGTAGAAGTAGTAGTGGCCGATCTCGTGCCGGAAGTGCCCGAGCAGAGTGCGGTACGGCTCGTCCATCTCGACGCGCAACTGCTCCCGGTGGATATCGTCGCCTTCGGCGAGGTCGACTGTGATGACACCGCTGTCGTGACCGGTGATCACTTTTTGGGTGGCGCTGGACAGCAGATCAAAGGCCAGTCCGTGCGCAGGATCCTCCTGCCGGCCGACCACCGGCAGATGCAACTCGCGCAATTCCGCGATCAATCGGCGCTTAGCCCGTTCGGCGTCGGCGAAGGCCACCAGTCCGGCGTGGTCGGTGTCGGCGGGTCTGGTACGGGTCAGCACGCACGAGTCACACAATTGCCGGACGGGCCGAACCGGAACCAGCCAGTTGCATTGGGCCAGATGAAGATTGGCGCACAGTTGGTACTCCTGGGCAGCCACCGAGCCGTGACGGGCGTCTCCTCCGGCCGGCGTTATCACCAGGAACGCCGTATCGGCCGGCGAGAACCCGACCGCGCTGCCACAGGACAGGCAGACCGAATTCTCGAAGGCGAGGTGCTGGCCGCAGTTAGGGCAGGTGAAGTCACGCACCCGGAACGCCCGGGTTCAACGGAACTGCCGGGTCCAACGGCGCAACGTCCACCGAAACGTCGATCACGCTGTAGCTCGAGTCGGTATAGATGATCCCGCGCAGCGGCGGGACATCGGCGTAGTCCCGGCCCCAGCCGACCGTGATGTACCGCTCGTCCACGAGTTGATCGTTGGTCGGGTCGAATCCCAGCCAGCGATCGTCGGCGGTCCACACCGCCGCCCAGGCATGCGTCGCATCGACGCCGAACATCCGTTCCTTTCCGGGCGGCGGATCCGTCGCGAGGTATCCCGACACATAGCTCGCCGCCAGACCATTGGCCCGCAGGCACGCGATCGCCAACCGGGCGAAGTCCTGACATACCCCCTCGCCGGCCTCCAACACCTCTGCCACCTGTGTGGACACCGTGGTGGATCCGGAACGGTAGGTGAAATCCGAGAAGATCCTGGCGTTGAGATCCCGGATCACCTCGAGGAGGGGCCGGCCGGGCTCGAAACTCGGTGCGGCATAGGCCCGTACAGACTCGGTGATCTCCGGGGGCCGCAGGTCCATGGCGAAGTCGGCGGCCAGCACCCCGTTTCGGCCGAATGGACGGCACGACTCCCAGGGCTGCGCGGCCGCACCGGATTCGTACAGCGCCCCATCCGGTGGGTCCACCTCGACGACGGCGCTCCCGACCACCGACAGCACCCGGTGTCGCTCGGTGACGTGGAAGTACGAACTGATGTTGCCGTAGCCGTCCACGCTGGTCGACCGGTCCGCGGGCTGCGGATCGATAACCAACTCGAATGCCAGACGGCGCTGCCGGCTGCCGTCGCGAGGGGTGAGGTGGGCACGGCCGTAGGAGCTTGTCACCACATCGGAGTACCGATAGTCGGTTCGGTGGGTGACGCGGTAGCGCCGGGCTGGATTCGGCTGGCGGGCCGTCACGGCAGCATCCTTCGCTGGTTGGGTCCCCACAGCGGCTGCATCTCGCCCGGCAACGAAAGCTGGGTCCGGGTGATCACATCGGAGAGTTCGCGCAAGGCGCCGTGGATGCCGGCGAGCAGTTCGTCGAGATCGACCCGCAGACCCTCGCCGTCGGCGTGCTCGAGATCCTCGGGGTCCAAACGGCGCAGCCGCACGGTGATGTCCTCGACCAGACGCTCGGTTCGCGATGAACCCGATGCACCCGGCAGTGATCGTAGGTCGGCGCGCAGCCGATCCAGTTGGTAGACGAGGGAACGCGGATTGGCGGCGTCGAAGAGCAAAAGGTCGGCCACCGCGGCGACGCTGGCCTGGCCGAGGTTGCGGCGCCGGTAGATCACCGACGACTCACACGCCACCAGAACAGAGTCGGTAATGGTCTGTTCGGCGCCCGGGCTGCGTCTGCGGGTCAGAGTCGCTCGCAGCAGGGCCGTCAGCGTCAGCCCGCGCTCGATGCGCTTACCGATGTCCATCAGCGTCCAGCCGGGATCGCGCACCATCGATTCGGCGGCCATTCCGGACAACGCCAGCATGCCGGCCAGCGTCCGCTGCTGCGCGGCGGCCAGCGCAGTGTCATCCATCGGTCGATGCTCCGGCTGACCGGTCAGCGGCGGCTCCGGCTGATCGGCGAGCGTGCGCTCCACCGCGCCGAGAACCATCCAGGTGTCGTTCGACATCTGGTCGCGCACGGCGCGCGCGGCAAGTCCGAGTCCCTCGATCGAGTGGGCCAGCGAACCCGGGCACAGCCGGTCGGCGGTCAGCGACCACAGCGTGTGCGGCGCTTGGGCGATCACCTCCGAAGGCGGTAGGCCGATGCCCGCGTCGTCGCCGGCGATGCGTCCAAGTGCCGCCAGCAGGACCGGCAGGCACTCGCTGCCCTCGACATCGAGGCGGTTGCGGTATTCGTGGTAGCGCTCGCGGGTGACGATGAGCAACCGTGCGATGCCCTCGCTGCGCTCGGCGTAGCGGCCGATCCAGAACAAATCGGACAGCACGCGGGGGGAACTGATGAACTGGGTGCCGCTGGGCAGCTTCACCGACGGGACGGTCACCGCCCGATCCGCGGTCGAGCGCGTCGGCGGCTTGATCCAGATGTCCTTGGCCGCGGCTGTTTTCAGCCGAAACGCTCCCGGCCCGGGGGCCAGTACGTAACCGAGTCCGCCCACCATCGGGGCATACCCGCCGCGCTGTGCCACCGTGAAGAGCCGAAGCCCCACACTCGCCGCGGAGAGTTTGTCCGCATAGTGGTCGCTGGGCGCGGTGGAGAACTGCGGAAGTTCCTGCCCGACCCACTGCCATGGATCCGACTCGATCCTGGCAGCGAGTTCCTCGCGTTGGGTAGCAGACAGTGTCGGTCCGATGATGGTTCGGGCATCGACGGTCGACTTGATCAGCAACGAGGACAGTCGCCTGAGGATGTGGGAGCGCTCCTTGTCGATGCCGGCCCAGTAATAGCTCGGGGTATCGAGCAACGGCTTCTCGCCCAGCAGCAACTCGGAGAGTTCCGGCAGGAACCGTTGCAGGCCAGCACTTTCCAGGATTCCACTGCCGAGGCTGTTGACCACCGTCACCGTTCCGCGTCGCTGAGCCTCGACGAGACCGGCGACCCCGAGCCGTGAATCGGGCCGGAGATCGAGCGGATCGACATACTCGGCGTCGATGCGCCGCAACACCACATCCACCCGTTTGAGGGTGCCCAGAGATCGCATCCACAATTCGCCGTCGCGCACCACCAGGTCGGCGCTTTCGACCAACGGGAAGCCCAGCACCGTCGCGAGGTAGGCCTGGTCGAAGGCGGTCTCGGAATGGATTCCCGGACTCAAGACCACCACGACCGGATCCTCGGCGGCCGCCGGGGCGGCGTCGATCAGCGCAAGCCTCAGGGCCTGGGCGAACGGCGATGCCGGTCTGGGGCGGATCCGTTCGTAGAACTCGGGCACCGCCTGGGCGACGACTCGGCGGTCGGCCAGCGCATACCCGGCGCCGGACGGGGCCTGCGTCCAATCGGCGTTGACCCTGAAATGTCCGTCCGCGCAACGACTCACGTCGCAGCCGAGCATGAAGAGGTGATTGTCGGCCGGGTCGTGAATGCCGCGCACCGCCCGTAGGTAACCGGGATGGCCGAAGAGCAACTGCGGCGGCAGGACGCCGCTGGTGAGGGAACGCTGCTCGCCGTAGATGTCGCGCAGCACGGCGTCGAGCAGGCGGGAGCGTTGGATGACCCCTGCTTCCAGCGTCTGCCAGTCCGATCCCGACACCAGCAGCGGGATACCGTCGAGATGCCACGGTCCGGGCATGGCCATGCCATGGCTGTCGGTGACCGCTTCACCGTGCCGGTCGATCTCGATGTAGGTGATTCCGTCGTTGTCGACCAGACCGCCCACTACCTCACGAAGCCGCCCCAAGCCCTCGGGCCCACGTTCGCCGAGCAGATCCCCGAGTTCCCGCCACGCCGGCCGGACCTCGCCGGATGCCTCGATGAACTCGTCGTAGCCGGTGGCCCCGAAGGCTCCCAGGCCCGGGCTGCCGCCGCGCACGTCGAACAGAACCTGCTGGCCGCGGGCGGCGCGGTAGTCGTCCAACAGCCGATCGGAGCCGACGTCGGCGCCGGTGGTCGACAGCGGCACGCTGACCACCTCCTAACCGGTTCCCTCGACACTGACCGCCCGCTGGTCGCCGCCCGTCAGAGCAGCACGGTACGCACCCGGCGCAGATCAAGAATGCCAGGCGCGCCCACGTCGGTGGACTGCCGCGCCTGCTTCTCCCTCAGATCGGCGACGTCGATACGCCCCGGTGTGAATCCGTGCGCCTCGAACCGGCTGCCGCGACGCGACTCCGCGGCAACCGCGTTGACCGGCGGGACCTCGTAGGCCCGGCCGCCGGGATGGCCGACGTGGTAGGTGCAGCCGCCGCGGGAGGTGCCGGTGGCCAGGTCGACCAGTTCGAAGCGCAGCGGGGAGTCGACCGTGATGCTGGGGTGCAGCGCGCTGGGCGGCTGCCAGGCCCGGTACCGCACTCCCCCGATCATGACGTCGGGGTTGTCGGTGGCCAGCATCGGGACCGGGTGGCCGTTGCAGGTGACCATGTGCCGCTGGCGGTCGGCACCCACTGTGCGTATCTGCAGACGCTCCACCGAGGAATCGACGTAGCGGGCGGTGCCGGTCGCGGTCGACTCCTCGCCCAGGGTGTACCAGGGCTCGATCGCCCCGCGCAGTTCAATCTCGACGCGGTCGAACACCGCCGTGCCGATCCGGGGGAACCGGAACTCGGTGAAGGGGTCCAGCCAACTGGTGTCGAAGCCGATCCCGTGCGCACGCAGATCGGCAGCGACATCGCTGATGTCGTGAATAACGAAGTGCGGCAACAGGTATCGACCATGCAGGTTCAGGCCGTGCCGGATCAGCGGGGCACGCAGCGGCTGGTCCCAGAACCTGGCCACCAATGACCGCACCAGCAATGACTGGACCATGGCCATCTGGTAGTGCGGCGGCATCTCGAATCCCCGCAACTCAAGCAAACCCAGCCTGCCCCGGGGTCCGTCCGGGCTGTAGAGCTTGTCGATGCAGAACTCGGCGCGGTGGGTGTTGCCGGTGGCGTCGATCAGCAGGTTGCGCAGCAGGCGGTCGATAAGCCACGGCGGCACCTGGGCGCCTGGCGCCGGCATCTGCTGGAAGGCGACCTCGAGTTCGTGCACCGAGTCGTGGCGCGCCTCGTCCACCCGCGGCGCCTGCGAGGTCGGGCCGATGAACAGCCCCGAGAACAGGTAGGACAGGCTGGGATGGTTGTGCCAGTAGCTCACCAGGC
>CAZRFC010000219.1:0-7471 GCA_964598975.1 uncultured Mycobacterium sp.
TCGGGTACCCGGACACCGAATCGGAGCTCTACCAACGGTATTGGCCCGCCGATCTGCACATGATCGGCAAGGACATCATCCGGTTCCACACGGTGTACTGGCCGGCTTTCCTGATGTCGGCGGGAGTCCCATTACCGCGCAGGGTCTTTGCGCACGGATTCCTCTACAACCGCGGCGAGAAGATGAGCAAGTCGGTCGGCAACGTCGTCGACCCGGTGTCACTGGTGGAGACCTTCGGGGTGGACCAGGTGCGCTACTTCCTGCTGCGCGAGGTGCCCTTCGGTCAGGACGGCAGCTACAGCGAAGAGGGCATCATCGGCCGGATCAACACCGACCTGGCCAACGAACTGGGCAACCTGGCGCAGCGCTCGCTGTCGATGGTCAACAAGAACCTCTCCGGTGTCGTACCCGAACCCGGTGAACTCAGCCTCGAGGACACCGAACTTCTGGCGGTTGCGGATGCTCTGCTGCCACGGGTTCGCGAGGCGTTCGACTCGCAGGCCATGCATCAGGGACTGGAGGCGATCTGGCTGATGCTGGGTGCGGCCAACAGGTACTTCTCCGCCCAGGAGCCCTGGGTCTTGCGCAAGTCGGAAGCCGAGGCCGACCAGGTGCGATTCCGGACCGTGCTCTACACCACGCTGGAAGCCGTCCGGATCGCCGCGGTGCTGGTGCAACCGGTGATGCCGGCCTCGGCAGCAAGGCTGCTGGATCTGCTGGGCCAACCGGCCGATGCCCGGGATTTCTCGGCGCTGGGCATCCGACTGGCGCCGGGCACCTCCCTGCCCGCGCCCACCGGCGTGTTCCCCCGCTACGACGCCCCAGCCCCCTAGGGCCCCGCACCCGCACCCCCACCCGCACCCCCCGCCCGCACTGCCCTCTGCGCGAGCAGACGCAAACTCGCACGATCCAGCCTCCGCTGGTGCGACTTTGCGTCTGCTCGCGGGGGAGGCAAGCTACTCGGATGCGGACCGTGCGACTCGGGGACCTCGGCTCCCCCGCCGATGTGCTGCGCGCCCTCGACGCTGGGACACGTTCGACGGCACATCCGCCGCCCGCCGCGCTGATCGGCGAGTGGTTCGGCTCGAAAGCGGTGATCGCCCCCACACTCACCGCAGAACCGATCAACCCCGCGGCCGTGTTCGATGTTCCTCCCGGTGACCGAACCGACGCCGTCGGCGGCGGCTGGATCGGCTACCTCTCCTACCCGGATCCCGGGGCCGATGGGGCACCGCCGCGGATCCCGGAAGCCGCCGGCGGTTGGACTGACTTCGTACTCCGGCAGGACCACAACGACGTGTGGTGGTACGAAACGCTCACGGGCGCAGACCTTCCCGGCTGGGTCACGGCGGCGCTGACAAGCGTGGACGGACCCGGGCGCTGCGAGGTGTCCTGGCAGCAACCCGATCCCGCCGGGCACCGCGACGGTGTGCTGTCCTGCCTGGACGCCATCGGCGCCGGGGAGGTCTACCAGGCGTGCGTCTGCACGCAGATCACCGGGACTGCCACGGGTTCGCCGCTGCACTTCTTCGCCGACGCGGTGGCCCGCACCACGCCTGCCCGTGCCGCTTATCTGGCCGGCGAATGGGGGGCGGTGGCATCGCTGTCGCCGGAGTTGTTCCTGCGCCGGGTCGGTGAGGACGTCAGTTCCAGCCCGATCAAGGGCACCCTGCCCCTGCACGCCGATCCAGAGTTGTTGCGCGCATCTGCAAAGGACGTCGCGGAGAACATCATGATCGTCGACCTGGTGCGCAATGACCTGGGCCGCGTGGCCCGAACCGGCTCGGTCACGGTGCCCGAACTGCTGGCCGTCCGCCCCGCGCCCGGAGTGTGGCATCTGGTGTCAACGGTGTCGGCGAATGTTCCGGTCAATGTGCCGACCGTCGATCTGCTCGCTGCGACGTTCCCACCAGCCTCGGTCACCGGAACACCAAAAGATCGCGCTCGGCAACTGCTTTCGCAGTGGGAGCCGCACCGGCGTGGTGTCTATTGCGGCACCGTGGGAATGGCCTCCCCGGTAGCCGGCTGCGAGCTCAACGTGGCGATCCGCACCGTGGAGTTCGACGCCTCGGGGAACGCGGTGCTCGGCGTCGGCGGCGGCATCACCGCCGACTCCAATCCGGAAGCCGAGTGGCAGGAGTGCCTGGACAAGGCCGCCTCGATCGTTCAGTCCGACTCCCGAGCCCGAAGCACCGCCTCATAGAGTTCTCGCTTCGGCGGAGCGACGGGGTGTGCCGCGACGACTGCTGCGCAGGCGTCTTTGACCCGCATCCCCTCGTCGACCAGCGCCGCCACCTCGGCCACCAGGGAGTCCACGTCGGCCACCGGCGTCGCACCGGCGAGCACGACAGTGATCTCGCCGAGCACCCCGCCGGCCGCCCACTCCGCCAGATCACCGAGTGTGCCGCGGCGGATCTCCTCATGGGTTTTGGTCAGCTCCCGGCACACCACCGCCCGACGGTGCTCCCCTAACTGCTCGACGGCATCGGCCAGGCAGTCCGACAGCCGTCGCGGCGACTCGAAGAACACCGCCGTGCGCGGCTCACCGGCCAGACCTGCCAGCCAGGTCCGCCGCGCGGACTGTTTGCGGGGCGCGAAGCCCTCGAAGCAGAATCGGTCCGCGGGCAGCCCGGAGACGGCGAGCGCGGTGGTCACCGCCGACGGCCCGGGCAGGCAGGAGACCGCCAATCCAGCCTCGACGCACGCAACCACCAGGCGGTAGCCCGGATCGTTGATCAGCGGCATACCGGCGTCACTGACCACCAGCACCGTCGCACCGTCGGCGACATCGGCGACCAGGGCCGGAACCCGGGCGGCTTCGTTCTGGTCGAACAGGCTGACCACCCGCCCACCGATCGCCACGCCCAAGGATTGCGCCAGTGCCCGCACCCGGCGGGTGTCCTCGGCGGCGACGAGGTCGGCGGCGAGGAGGGCGTCGATCAGGCGTTTCGAGGCGTCGCCCGGCTGACCGAGCGGGGTTGCACCGAGGAGCAGCCGACCAGCGGGCCCCTGCGGCCGGGAGCGGAGCGACTCGGGGCCAGACACCCCAACACCCTACGATTGCATGAATGACCATCACGGCTGACGACCGCGACGCGCCCCAGCGCGCCGTCCCGATCATCAGCCCGGCGCCGCTGGTTCCATTCGCCGACTTCGGCCCCACCGACCGACTGCAGGGATGGGCCGCGGCGGCGGTGGTGGGTTCGCTGGCGGCGGTGACCCGGTTCATGAATCTGGGCTCGCCCACCGACGCCGGCACCCCGATCTTCGACGAGAAGCATTACGCCCCGCAGGCCTGGCAGCTGCTGCACAACTTCGGGGTGGAGGACAACCCCGGTTTCGGCCTGGTGGTGCACCCGCCGCTGGGCAAGCAGTTGATCGCCATCGGCGAGGCGCTGTTCGGCTACACGGGGCTGGGCTGGCGATTCACCGCCGCGGTGTTCGGCATCGTCCTCGCCGTTCTGGTGATGCGGATTGCGCGCCGGATCAGCCGCTCGACGGTGATCGGCACCATCGCCGGACTGTTGATCGTGGCCGACGGGGTGAGCTTCGTCGCCGCCCGAACCGCACTGCTGGACATCTTCATGACCGTCTTCATCGTGGGCGCGTTCGGTGCGCTGATGGTGGACCGCGACGAGGTTCGAGCCCGGATGCATGTCGCCCTGCTGGAGGGACGCATCCACGAAACCCCCTGGGGGCCAAGGCTCGGTGTGCGTTGGTGGCGGTTCGGCGCCGGGGTGTTGCTGGGGTTCGCCTTCGCGACCAAGTGGTCCGGGCTGTACTACATCGCGTTCTTCGGACTGATGTCACTGGCCATGGACGTCGCCGCCAGACGGGCCTATCGGGTGGCCCGACCGTGGGCGGGGGTGCTGCGCCGCGACGCCGGACCGGCCGCCTACGTGCTGGGGGTCATCCCCTTCTTCCTCTACCTGCTGGCCTACGCGCCGTGGTTTGCCTCCGAGACTGCGGTCAATCGCCACGAGGTTGGTCAGTCGATCGGCGAACGGCAATGGTGGCAACCGCCGGACGCCGTCCGGTCGCTGTGGCACTACACCTACAAGGCGTTCCACTTCCACTCAACGCTGACCAACTCCGCCGGCAACCACCATCCCTGGGAGTCCAAGCCGTGGACCTGGCCGATGTCGCTGCGCCCGGTCCTCTACGCCATCGACAACCAGGATGTGCCGGGCTGCGGCGACGCCTCCTGCGTCAAGGCGGTCCTGCTGGTCGGGACCCCGGCGATGTGGTTCGTGGCCCTGCCGGTGCTGGGCTACGCGGCCTGGCGGACGCTGGTGCGCCGGGACTGGCGCTACGCCGTCGTGCTGGTCGGCTACCTGGCGGGCTGGCTGCCGTGGATGGCCAACATGGACCGGCAGATGTATTTCTTCTACGCCGTGCCGTTGGCGCCGTTCCTGATGATGGCGATCGCCCTGATTCTCGGCGACATCCTCTACAAGCCGACCCACAACCAGGAACGCCGAACGCTGGGGATGATGGTGGTCAGCATGTACCTGGCGTTGGCAATCACCAACTTCGCCTGGCTGTTTCCCGTGTTGACCGGTATTCCGGTTTCCCAGACGACATGGAATATGGAGATGTGGCTACCGAGTTGGCGGTAGGCCTAGACTCTTGGAATGCTTCGCGCAAAACCCGGCGCAGTCGATCTAACGGGCGTTCTGTCCGAGATGACGGGACGCCGGGTGCGAATCGGTGAAATCATCACCGCCCTCAATGTCGGCCGGTCCACCTACTACGAACAGCGCGACGAAGGCCGACTGGTCAGTGCGGACAATCTGCTGCGGCTGGCCGCCGAAATGGACCTCAATCCGATCGAACTGCTGCTGCGCTGCGGGCTGGTCAGCGAGGAGTCCGTCGCCGAGTGCAAGGCGACAACTGTTTCCGGCGCTGCCAATCCCCGGCGGACCCGGCGATTCCAACGTCGCCCTGACGCCCCGCCGCTTTAGGCGATTCCGCCCGCCCCGACTGGCTATGCTGGGGGCGCTCGGCCGCCTAAGCGGTTGGGCCAGCGGGTAATTCGGCCACACGACACGCGGAGTCATATGCGGCCTTCGAGTTTAACGTCATGACCTTTTTGGGTTTTGCCAACGCTCTGGCTGTGTTGGCTTGTTGCTGGGCAGTGTGGGTACGGCGACTAAGTTTCGGTTCGCGGTGGGACGTACCCCTCACCGTGGGAACTGCGCTCTACGGGGTGGCCTCAGCGCTGGACGCGCCGTGGCCCGCCATCGCGGCCGCGTCATATCCACTCACCGGCAAGTACTACCTGCTGAACGCGGTCGGCCACCTCTGTTTCCTGATTGGGAACGCCGCGGGCCTCAAGGCCATCTTCATCCGACTGCTGCCCGATGACGAGATCAAGCGGTTCATGAGTAACCGCATCGTGCCGGTCATCGGCGTCTCCTCAACCGTGATGCTGGTGTGCGTCCTGGCCAGTCCATCGACCTCGACCATGCAGGCGGACTATCTCTACGGGGTTCCCCTCGACGGATGGCTGCGCGTCTACTTCTGCACTTTCTTTCTGACTATGACGGGAACGCTGTGGATGGCGTTTTTCGGCGGATTCCGGCTGAGCGTGGAGCCCCCGGGGCCCGGCCCGGCTGTGCCCTTGCTGGGAACGGTGACGATCGGCAGCCTGGCATGTCTGAGTTTTCTAGCGGTGCTTCTCACCGGCAGGAGCCAACTGATCCCGATACTGTGGCCAGTTGGCTACCTGGGGACGGCTGCCGCCGCCCTGACGTGCGCGGTGGCGTGGCGCCACCGGATCGCGAATCTGACCAGGCAAGTCGACGAAACCTGACTACAGCGGATCCCTTGCCGCCGGGCACGACATGCACCGCGGGCCTCCCCGCCCGGTGCCGAGTTCGGCCGCAGCGATCGGCAGCACCTCGATGCCGGCGTCGGCCAGTCGGGCGTTGGTCTCGGTGTTGCGCTCGTAGGCCACCACCACCCCCGGCGCCAGTGCCAGTGTGTTGTTGCCGTCGTCCCACTGCTCGCGCTCGGCGGTGACCGGGTCCCGGCCGGTGTCGATCACGCGCAGCCTGTCGATCCCCATCGCGGCGGCGGCGGCGTTGACGAAGGGCTGCTCATCCAGGATCCGAACCCCGCCGAGTGCGCGGGTGATGGTGAACGCGGACAGCGAGTGCCGCACCGCCGGGTACATCACCACCGCGTCGACGTCGACCATGGTGCAGACCGTGTCCAGGTGCATGGTGGCGCGCTGCTGTGCGATCGGCACGGCCAGCACCGTGTGGGCCAGTTCATCGTCGAACAGGCTGCGCGCCAGGGCTTCCGCGCCCGCGGCCGTGGTCCGCTCCCCCACCCCGACAGCCACCACGCCCGGTGCCAGCAGCAGCACGTCGCCACCCTCCACCGGCGCGGTGTGGGACTCATAGGCCCGCCGCACCCCGAGGAAACGCGGATGGTGGGCGTAGATCAGGTCGGTCAGCGAGGCCTCCCGACTGCGGGCAGGTAGCGCCAGTGTGGTGATCGCGAATCGCGGACCGATCCAGAACGACGAGTCGCGGGTGAACATGAGGTTGGGCAGCGGATCGATGACGAAGTCCCCGCCCTGATGCATGCGCCGCACCAGGGAGGTATCGCCATGCGCCGCCAGTGGGAGTTCGGTGAACGTCATGCCGGCGATCAGCACCTGAGCCAAGTCGCTGGGGGACATTCCGCGCAGATAGGCCGAAAGCTCCTGCGCCAGATGGGGCCCCAACCGGCGGCCGTCTACCGCCGCGGCAATGCCCTGGATCCGGGCCGCACCGGAGGCCAGGGCCTCGGCCAGGAGGTCGGCGAGTAGCAGCACCTCGACACCGCGGGACCGCAGCAGGGCGGCGAACGCGTCGTGCTCCTCCTGAGCGCGGGCCACCCAGGGCAGACCGTCGAACAGCAGTGCGTCGTTGTTCCGCGGGGTGAGCCGTTTGAGTTCCACACCCGGCCGGTGCAGGATCACCGTGCGCAGCGTTCCGACTTCGGAATCGACACCGAGAACGGTCCCCGTCACGCAAGAACCGTATCCTCCCGGCCAATCGAACGTCTGTGCGATAACCTGGTGGGGTGTCCATGCCGGTTCAGGGCTCACTGTTCGACCACTGCGAGCGCCGCGACCTCGGGTCGGGAGCGTGGATCGAGATGCGGTCGGGATGGGTGGATGACGGAGCCCTCAGCGCCGACATCCTGTTCGCGGAGTTGATCTCCGCGGTGCCCTGGCGCGCCGAACGGCGCCAGATGTACGACCGGGTTCTGGATGTGCCGCGACTGGTCAGCTTCTGCGACCTGACCTCAGAACACCCGCCACACCCTGCCGTAGCGCGGTTGCGGAGGCGACTCAACGACATCTACGCCGGCGAACTCGGGGAACCGTTCACCACCGCGGGATTCTGCCTGTATCGCGACGGGTCCGACAGCGTGGCCTGGCACGGCGACCGGGTCGGACGTCGTCGCTCCTCCT
>CAZRFC010000220.1:0-7458 GCA_964598975.1 uncultured Mycobacterium sp.
GCCGCCCTCCTCGCCGCCTCCGGCTGGAGGCGCAGGAGCCGGCCCTCTCGCCGCTGGGGGCGGCGGCGCAGGGAGGACAGGAGGAGGCCCAGCCCCGCCGCGGCCAGGAGGATCGGCCAGCGGTAGGGGTCCGAGGGGCCGAGGGGCGGGGTGGAGGTGATCCCGGGGATCGCCCACTTGGCGTCGAGGGCCGCAATGATCGCGTCCCGGGTGGCGCCGGTCTGGATCGAGTCGTAGTGGAGATGTTGGCAGATGTATCCGTCCATGGGGACGTCAGGGCCCGAGTCCTCGCGTCGCCCGAGGGAGTAGCGGTCGGCTCCCAAAGGCGCACGCGAGGTCGTGTTCGTGACCTCCGTCCCGTCGTCCACGTTCACCCCTCGGCTGGTAGCCGAGGTCTCACGGCACTCCAGCAAGTAGGTCGTCTCGGCCGACAGACCAGACACCCCGTGCAGGAGATCAGTCGCGCTGCCCTCTTGGACAACAAAGTTTCCCGCAAACGTGGAGTCGAGCCGGCCACTCCAGAAGCTCGCGTTGTTGTCGTCCTTGTCCCCCAGCCACCACACCGTTTGATCCGCTGTGGTGTCGATCAAGTATTGGAATACCGTGAAGGTGTGGAACGGGGCCTCTGTCGTGGGGGTCGCGTTGACATAGGCCGCCCCGCTCTCGAAGTAGACGACGTCCAGGCCGTTGACGGCGTTGTCCACCCACACCGGCGGATTCGTGCCGCTCACCCCCGTCAGGTCGTAGGCGCTTCCGCCCGTGCCCAGGTTCACCAGCTTCGTGACGTTGTCCGAGCCGTCCTTGGTGCTCCCGTTGGTGAGGAACGTGCTCGCGTCGTAGTTGAGGACCGCGGCGGCGAACGGGTCCTCCTCCCCAGCCGAGGCGAGCGCCTGCTGCCCGGGAGGAGCGGCGAACGGGATCGCGTCCTGGCCGTAGGCGAGGCCCAGGACGCCGCAGATGAAGAGGCAGACGCCGATGAGGCGGCTCACGAGCCCGTCCCGACCACGGTCGCCACGGCGACCGCATCGTCTGATGCGATCGCCGTGATGGTGAGGTAGAGTCGCTGACCCGCGGTCAGGGACTCAGGCTTGCTACCTAGCCAACCCCACTCGGCAGGGAAGGTCAGGGTGCCGCCGGCCGTCGAAGAGATGAGGACGGTCACCGCTCCGCCAGGAACGGGGTCAGCGAGCGTGAGAACGACGTCGTCCTCGACCTCGAGGAGCTGGAGACCGCCGTTCGACATCACGATGTCGCCGTCCGTCATCTCGTAGACGTGCGTCCTGAACGAGGTCGCCTTGAGGGCAGCAGCGACCGTCACCAGGTCCCTGCTCTGTGCCCGAACGCGCTTCGCCAGATCGACGATGCCCGGGACCTCCTCGAGGATGCAGCTCACCGACGTCGTGGCCGACGACTTGATGTTGTAGGCGAACGAGGAAGAGACTCGCCACGTGAAGACGTACTCGATGCCGGGGACCACCTCGCCGAGAGGGATCTCCTCGTCCGCGCTCGGGCCCGACTTGATGACAGTCAGGGTCGTCGGAGTGGACACGACGCTGATGGACGCGATGAAGGTCGCGACTCGACGGTCCGGCCGAAGGGCACTCGAGAAGATCTCGGCATCGGCCTCGACGGCCTGCTGAGACGCCTCCGCCCTGAGGTCCTGGCCGCAGGCGAAGCCCGCGAGGAAGATGATGGGGAAGATGAGATTCTTCACTAGATGCCTCCTTGCTCGCGGGCTCCGCGCGCCGCTGCGACCACCTCGCCGATGGCTGCACCGACCCGCTCCGCGATCCTCGACACGAGATCCTGGTCGCGGATCTCCTCCGCAATGATGGCGACGACGCTGTCGCACACCTTCATGATCGCCCCGCGATCGAGCAGGTCGCCCAGGGAGCTCTCCAGGGCCTTGGCCTGCTTGATGGTCTCCCGAAGCTCCTTGATGAGGTGAGCGACCTTGTGCGAGTGGGTGAAGAGTGCCGCGTCGTCGGTGAGCTGGTTCAGGGTCGCCTCGACGAGCATCCTCATGACGCCGATGTCGTCGCGCAGAGAGAACACTGCCTCGTGCTCGCTGAACTGCGCGATCCTGGCGCGGTGCTTGGAGACGTTGTACTGCCTCAGTGCCTCGCGCTTCGCCGCCTTGGCAACGATGTGGCCGCCGTGCATGTAGCACCCCTGTGCGCCCTCGACCCTCGCGAACGTGCACTGGTTGCCGTTGGCAGCGATGGCTTGGCACTGATCCGGGGAGCCTGGTTCGACCCTGCGGTGGAAGGCTCCGTGCTCCCCGCGCTCATCGAGATCGTAGTCGGTGGTCATCGTGTCCTCATCGAATTTTGCCCACGGATGTGCACAAAAGCTCTCACGAATCAACACAGCCATGCGACACTAGGAATTTTCCGCGGGCAAAAAACGATGCGCACCCCAGATGGGACCCACCTGATCGCGGATCGCTCTGACCCTCCCTCCGGCATCAACAACACTATCTACCACATCCCGGTATTCGAACGCTAAGTTACCGCATCCCGGTATTGGCAATTGCTGCTGGATCCGGGTCGCTGCGTCCGAGTCCATTCAAAATCTGACGGAGTAGTCTCAGTCGATGGAGTGGAGGGGGTGCTTCTTTTCATTTCACGACCTTGAGATGAAAAGATGACCCTCCCTCTAGAAATTATACGTATGATTCTTTCATGGGAACTTCGGGCTCACCTAACGGAACCCGACCTCGGCAGGTTCGGGTTCCGTTAGGTTCGGGTTCCGTTAGGCTGACCGAACCCGAACGACCCGAGACGGCGGAATCCTGGCCGTTTGGACCCTAGCAACCTTCGTGCCGGCACGCGGCTCGCTTAGCTCGGGAGCCGGCCGGAGCGGGCCCGAGCCGGCGCGCCGGGACCCCGCCACGCTGCATTGCAGCCCCGTGGCGCGACGCTGGCGGGGTCCCCTGGGGGAGGCAGCCTAGAGCCGCGCCGATCGCTCTTGCGAGCCTGGGTGCGTTCCTCCCATGAGACGAGACGTTTCTGACTATGTAAGAATGCCCTGAGACGAAGACTGTCGCCAAACGGCGCCACCCCCTACCCTCTTGCGGCACAACAGGTTGAGCGCTGTTGTGAGACGAATCCTGGCGCCCTTGGAACGAAGAGTGTCGCCAGCTGGCGCCACTCCTTCCGTCGCAGCGGGCGAGACGAGCGCAACCCGTTGCGCTACCGTGGTCGAGCGCGGAGCGACCTCGCCCCGGGAGGCGCCTCGCTCGCCCCTTCGACGGGCGCTCGACCTGGCGCCCTTCGCCACAACCTCTTTCCTGGCAACGGGATGCGTTGGCACGAGACTCGCACTAAGGGAGAGCACGAAAGGACGGTGACGACGAGACGACGAGACGCGCGGGCCTGAGGGCCTGCTACCCCGGACAGGGGCTCAACTGACAACGCTCCCGCGTAATGGGTGAATGCCGCGTGCGATAGCCCAACGAAGGACCGGAGGGGAGCAAGCAAGTAGGGTCGGAGCGGAGGGGAACATTCCTCCCGAACGCTAGGTGTTGACTGTGACGCCTACTACCGTTCGCAACTGACCGGGAGCGCAATGCGACCAGCGCGGGGCGAAGCGGAGTAAGAGGGGCGGACGGCACCGGGTAAGCGGCCGTGACGACGAGACGAGGATCCGGGAGCTAACAGGACCGGGGAGTCGAGTCGCGGTGAGGGGCGCGAGCCTAGTAAGCTCGCGGGACGCGGGACCGAACGCGGACCATGCTGGGATCCTTCGCTCTAGACCATGGGAACGGGCGCGCCGCGAGTCGCGTCCGTCGCGAGCGCGCACGCCGCGACGGACGCCAAGCACGGCGCTCCCGGGACCGTGGTCGCGACTACCCGAGCGAGCCGGGAAGGAACGGGGTTGACAGTCCCGTGAGGAAACCGGGGAGCAATCGGGGCACCATTCGCGGGGCACGTCACCTGCTGAGGTGACGGGGCCGGAGCGAGGCGCGAACGCGTGGCGTTCCTGAACGAATGGTGCAATGATGAGATGAACTAGAGATACTCTGTCCGGGGTGAGCGTGCGCATCCCGTAGTCTGTCTCCACGTCCGGGACGGCGCTCCAGGAATGGGGCGAGGCGGGGTTCGACTCCCCGGGAGGCGATAGGAGGTGAGCCATGCACTGGAGTCGGAAGCGGGCGCTGCTGCGCCGTGAGTCGAGGATCCGTCGGATCGAGGACCGCTGGGCGGTCCGGAACGAGAGCATCGAACGGAGCAGGGCGCTCCTCCGGTGCGAGGCACTGCTCGTCCGCGTGGCGGCCGAGCTGAGCGGCGACCGCGAGGCGGTCGGGGCGTTCGCCGAGACGATCGGCGTCCGGGAGCCGGGGTGCGCGTGGCTCGCCGCTGCGCCGACCGGCGACACGGTGATCCTGTTCCCGGAGGGGTGGTAGCCCATGCCGGGACGAAACTGGCAATACACGCAGGGCAGGCACGACGGCAGCGAGGTTCGGTGTTCCTGCTCCTTCTGCTTCCAGGTCGAGCTACTGAGGAGCGTGGCAAACGACACGCTCAACGCGCCGGCCCTACTGGGGCAGCGCGAACGCCTGCTGAGCGTTGCCGAGAACATGGTCGCGGCGATCAAAGCTGGACGCCGGTGCGCGCACTATGCGTGCCGCGGGCCGAGCGGACACGTTTGCCGGCGCTGAGCGCCGGCTGCCTTAACCCGGCACCGGGGTTGACAAGCCCCCGGCCGCGCCGCTGTGGCGCGGACAGGTGAGTCAAGGCAACTAACCGGCCCTTAGGCCACAGCGTGAGTGAGGACTATCATGGCGAAGAAGAAGAGCGACGCCAACGACATGGGTGGCGTCGAAGAGCACCTGACGATCGCCGAGATCGTCAAGCGGTTCAAGCCCGGGTTCGAGCAGTTCGCCCGCTACGGCGGGCAGGGCGACTGGAACCTGGAGCCGCTGATCCGGGAGATCCTGGAGCAGGGCTTCCGGTCGGAGCTCGGCATGATCGAGGCCGTCGACGACGGCGAGATCCTGGACGGCAACCGGCGCGCCAGCGCGCTGGTCGAGGCGGCGAAGCGGTCGCCCGCGCTCGGGAAGCTCAAGTTCCCGGTGCGAGTCTACCCGAGCACGCTGACCAGGGACCAGCGGGACAACCTCCGGTTCCGGGCGGCGCGCGGCACGAAGGGGTGGACGAGGGGCGACTTCATTCACGCCATGGTGAGCCTGATCGAGACCTACCCCGGTCAGATCACGGAGCACGAGCTGGCGCGGAAGGTGGGGCTCGAGCGGATCCTGGAGCAGTTCCCCCGCGCCGTCAAGCGGAACGAAGACGGCAGCCTGGCGACCGACCAGGAGGGCCGGCCGATCTTCCAGAACCGGCAGGGCGTGTTCCAGGACGCCCGCCGCCTCGCCCGGCTCCCGAGGGCCGTGCAGGAAGCCTTCTGCCGGGGCGTGGACGGGAAGGGGCCGGCGATCCCGAGCCGGTCGCTCACGTCGCTCGTCGGGCACTGGGAGAAGGACCTGGAGTCGGATGGTGACCTGCGCCGGCTCCAGTCAGTCGCGGACGTGGACGAGCTGCTCGACAAGCTCCCGGAGGACAGCGCGCTGTTCCAGGAGCTGAAGCCCCTGCTCAAGTCGACCACCGCGGCGGGCCGCGGGGCCGGCAAGGGCGCCATGGGGATCAAGGACCTGGAGCAGACCGCGACGGCGCTCGCGGCGTCCATGCCCTTCGTCCACGTCGTGTCATACGTCTCCAGGGCGCCGGGCTACGCGTCGGAGGACATGCTCCGGGCCCTGATCGCGCTCGGCGGGCGTGTCCAGGCGATCTGCGACCAGGACGCCGAAGCGAGCCGCCTGCTCGCTGGCGTCTCCGCGCTGGTCAAGCGGGACAAGCCCAAGAAGGAGACCGAGGCGGCGTAGGCGACTAGGCCCGGGCCACCTTCGGGTGGCCCGGGCGGTCTCGGGATCGACTCCCCGGAACGCTCCCCCGGAGCGGAGCATCGAAAGGAGGTGCCATGGGGGCACCGTACGACAAGGTGGCGTGGCTTCGGCGGATGTTCCGCCACGCCGCGCTCGTGATCGAGCGCGGCGAGCTGCGCTCGTGGTGGAAGGTGAGCGCGTGAGCAACCTCAGCGAGATGAGCGACGAGATCGAGCCGCTCGTGGAGCGACTGGAGAGCATCCTGGCGGCGCCGGGCGGGAAGCAGGTCGAATTCACGCCCGCCGACCTGGAGAGGTTCATCCTTCTCGGGGCGCGCGTGGCGAAGCTGACCGACGTGATGCAGGCGGTCTGCGAGATCATGGTGATGGCGATGATGACCGGGGGCGAGGACTGATGTTCCGGCGCGAGCGGGTCCAGGACCTAGAACACCTGGAGTCTCCGGCGGGGGCCGAGTACCGATGGACCGGATCGCGCATCGACCTGGCGTTGATGGACGAGCTGCGCGAGATCGGGTGGCGCGATGAGCTGGGATGGATCGAGGTCGCCGACGGGCGGGTCATCGACGGGTGGCGGCGTCTCGTGGCGCTGCGCATCCTCCTGCACCTGCACCCGGAGCGCGGCGGACTGACGTTCCCCGTGCTCTGGCACGGACAGTAGGGCATCGGACCGCGCGGCCTGGCCTACCAGGCCAGGCCGCGCCATCCGGCTCCCTGCCGGTAGGATGAGGACTGACATGCCCGTGGCTTACCACCTGACACTCCGGACTCTCTGCATCATCGTCGGGCGCCGGCCCGGCGAGGTGAAGCTGATGCGCAGCTACCGCGGCCGCGTCCAGACGTTCTGGGCGAGCGAGCAGTGGGTGCGCATCGGCCGCTGAGCAATCCGGCCCGGCCGCTCCGCCAGGGGCGGCCGGGCTCAACCCCGAAAGGATGTGATGATCCATGACTACCATCGTGATCGTGATGATGCTGATGCTCGCCGCGCTGCTCACGCCGATCGCCTTCGTGAGTGGGATGGTCGCGATGAAGATCGCGCGGCCCGCCGCTTGAAATCCCCCGTTCAGGCGTGCGTTCAGGACGTGAATGCGCTCCGCGTTCAGGACGTGAATGCGCTCCGCGTTCAGGGTCCAGGCATCCGGACAACTTGAGTGTCTCGGATGCCGGGACCCTGATTCCATGTACAGAAGGCGCGACACGCGCTCCGACTTCCATCAACCGGCGTCCGGCGTCCGGCGTCCGGCGTCCGGCGTCCGGCTCGAGCACTTTCTCGAAAAGATGGTTCGGAGCCATGGCACCCAAACCTCATTTTGTAAATGTTTTTGGATTGTATGTGTCGCTCTGGGTGATGGGATGCGGCGCGCAAAACGGACTTTCAAGGTCGATGCGCGCGCAAGTTCACCTAAGGCCGTTTTCGTAGATCCGACGCAGCACGAATTTTGCCCGAAATCGTGCTAAGAATGCGCGTAGCAGCCAGCGCGCCAGGATCTTCCTAGCTCAACTACCAATGATTGAAGCTAATTTCGGAGTAAGGCATCATGATTCCGGGATGCG
>CAZRFC010000221.1:0-7441 GCA_964598975.1 uncultured Mycobacterium sp.
CGAAGTTCTGCAGGTCCACCAGCTAGGCCGGTTCCAGCGCGTAGGCCTCGTGGTTGGGAAAGGAACCGTCCAGTTCGAAGTACAGCGGCAGCAGCGTGAGTCCGGGGACTGCGCCCAGGACGGCCGGCGCGGTGTGCCCGGCCATCCCGTTGCCCGCGTCGACAGCGACCCGCAGCGGCCGCAACCCATCGACGTCGACCAGAGAACGCAGGAACGCGCCGTATTCGTCGAGCACGTCGCGATCATCGATGGTGCCGCGCGGCCCGTCCCAGTCCGGCACCCCGGCGATGACCTCGTCGCGGATCACCGCCAGCCCGGTGTCCTCGCCGACCGGCTTTGCGGCGGCCCGGCACATCTTGATGCCGTTGTAGGCGGCCGGGTTGTGGCTGGCGGTGAACATGGCGCCGGGGCAGTCTAGCAGACCGGAGGCGAAGTACAGCTGGTCGGTCGAGGCCAGGCCGATGCGCACGACGTCCAGGCCCTGCGACCGCACACCGTCGGCGAAGGCGTCGGCCAGCGTCGGGGAGCTCTCGCGCATGTCGTAGCCGATGACGACCCGCGAACTCCCGGCCGCGGCCTCGGTACGCATCAGCCGGGCGAAGGCCGCGCCGACGTCGCGCACGAAGGACTCGTCGATCTCTTCCCCGACCAATCCGCGGACGTCGTAGGCCTTGATCACGCGACGGACGTCGGCGGCGGGCCTGGACATGGCGGGACTCCTTGGGGCCGGGGACTGGGACCGTGGACTGGGACCGTGGACCTGTTGGCCGTCAAGCCTAGCCGTTGCCGGCAGGCGGGAAGTCCGACTCATCGCGGAGCGACGGTGTCGGGATCATCGCGGAGGGAGTCAGTCGCCCGGGTCCGGCAGAACCCGCAAGTGCCCGCGCCGGCGGCCGGCCGATCCGGCCCGGGGCGTCGGCGCGGAAAACCCGCTGAGCGGGGTCCGGTCGCCCGTGGACGGGGTCACGATCGGGTCGGAGAAACCGGGCAGCGGCGAACCGCCCGCGACCTTGCCTTCCCGGACCGCTTCGGCCAGTGCGACGAGATCGTCCTCATCCGGATTCGTCGGCAGCGGCCCCGCATGGCGCACTAGTTCCCAGCCGCGCGGAGCGGTGATCCGGCTGGCATGGCTCAGGCACAGGTCCCAGGAGTGCGGCTCCCGGATGGTGGCCAACGGTCCCACCACGGCAGTCGAGTCGGCGTAGACGTAGGTCAGAGTCGCCACCGCGTAATGCGCGCACCCGGGCCGGATGCAGCGACGGGGAACATTCACGCCGGTGAGGCTATCGCGGCGAGAATGCGACGTGACGTCGGACACGCGCGGTCGAACTGCCGTCGATGTTGAACCGTTACGATCTGCAGTTCATGGCCGACCCCCGCAGTTCCCGGCGCGGCGGCGGATCCGGTGGCTCCTCTCGGCGCGGCCGGGAGATGCGCGGTCCGCTGCTGCCGCCGACGGTTCCGGGGTGGCGCAGCCGGGCCGAACGATTCGACATGGCGGTACTGGAGGCCTACGAGCCCATCGAGCGCCGGTGGCATGAGCGGCTCGCCGAACTTGATGTGGCCGTCGACGAGATTCCGCGGATCGCGCCGCGAGACCCCGACAGCGTGCAGTGGCCGCCGGAGGTGGTTGCCGATGGGCCGATCGCCCTGGCGCGGCTGATCGCAGCCGGGGTGGACGTCCGCGGAAATGCCACGCGGGCCCGAATTGTGTTGTTCCGCAAGCCGATTGAGCGGCGAGCGAAGGACTCGGTCGATCTGACCGATCTGCTACACGAAATTCTGGTGGCGCAGGTCGCCACCTACCTGGGCGTCGAGCCTGGAGTCATCGACCCGACCATGGACGCCGACGACTAGCTGTCCTACTGTCCTGCCGATAGCGGGCGTCAGATGATGCCGCGCTTGAGGCGGCGGCGCTCACGCTCGGACAGACCGCCCCAGATACCGAAGCGCTCGTCGTTGGCCAGGGCGTATTCCAGGCACGCATCGCGCACCTCGCACCCCAGGCAGATCCGCTTGGCCTCGCGGGTCGAGCCGCCCTTCTCCGGGAAGAATGCCTCCGGATCGGTCTGCGCGCAGAGGGCTTTCTCCTGCCACAGCGGATCGTCCGGAGTCAGTGGTCCATCGATCAGATCCGGCACCACACTCAGATGAGCCCGCGTGGCGGTGGGTGCGCTCAGCGCCCCGAGAAAGTTCTCATACGACATGCCCGACCTCCTTACCTGGTTTCGCTGTGTAGCATCGCTGCGTTCGAACATCTGGTCGAATCACGGTCTGCGACACCGAAACCGGCAGGTACACCGCGAAATGACACTGTTGTGATTAGACATTGCCACGGTGTCCCGGTCAAGCCGTTCCCCCGTTTTCACTACCACTTTCGTTACCTAATTCGGCGTGTCGACACCTTGGCGTGTCTAGCGAGTTACGTCACTGTGACTCCCCTGCAGGCCCGAGCGGGCCACCGAATACGCTCGGTCGCTGTGAAGGTCACCGTTCTGGTTGGGGGTATCGGGGGCGCCCGTTTTCTGCTCGGTGTTCAACGACTTCTCGGCCTGGGGCAGTTCGCCGACGGGTCCGACTGTGGTCATGAACTCACCGCCGTCGTCAACGTCGGCGACGACGCCTGGATGTACGGCGTTCGAATCTGCCCGGATCTGGACACCTGCATGTACACCCTCGGCGGCGGCATCGATCCCGAGCGCGGCTGGGGGCATCGGGACGAAACCTGGCACGCCAGAGAGGAACTCGCCGCCTACGGTGTTCAACCGGACTGGTTCGGCCTGGGCGACCGCGACCTGGCCACTCACCTGGTGCGCAGCCAGATGCTGCGGGCGGGCTATCCGCTGGGACAGGTGACCGAGGCGCTGTGCCACCGATGGGCCCCCGGCGCAGCCTTGTTGCCGGCCAGCGACGACCGGTGCGAAACCCACGTCGTGGTGACCGATCCGGACACCGACGAGAAGAAGGCGATCCACTTCCAGGAGTGGTGGGTGCGCTACCGCGCCAAGGTTCAGACCCACAGTTTCGCCTTCGTCGGATCCGAGACCGCCACCGCCGCACCGGGTGTCGTCGAGGCCATCACCGACGCCGACGTGGTGATGCTGGCCCCGTCCAACCCGGTGGTCAGCATCGGGGCCATCCTGGCCATCGGAGGTATCCGATCCGCGCTGCGGTCCACATCCGCCCCGGTCATCGGGTACTCCCCCATTGTCAGCGGAAAGCCGTTGCGCGGCATGGCCGACGAGTGCCTGTCGGTGATCAGGGTGGAAAGCAGTTCGGAGGCGGTCGGCCGGCATTACGGCGCCCGGTCGGGTACCGGGCTTCTGGACTACTGGCTGATTCACGAGAGCGATGAGGCGGATGTGACTGGTGTGACTGTCCATTCCATTCCGCTGCTGATGTCGAATCCCGACGCCACGGCGCAGATGGTGCAGTCCGGCCTCGAACTGGCCGGGTTGCAGCCGTGACCGCCGACCCCCGCCCGACGGCGGCGCCGAGCGCCGACCATGGAACCGCGGCGCCCATCGAGATCATTCCGGTCACCGGACTCCCCGAGTTCCGGCCCGGGGACGATCTGGCGGCCGCCATCCGGACCGCCGCACCCTGGCTTCGCGACGGCGACATCGTGGTGGTCACCAGCAAAGTGGTCTCCAAGTGCGAGGGCCGGGTGGTGGCGTCCCCGCAGGACCCGGATGAGCGGGATGCGCTGCGCCGCAGGCTCATCGAGCAGGAGGCGGTGCGTGTTCTGGCCCGTAAGGGCCGCACGCTGATCACCGAGAACCGGCACGGTCTGATTCAGGCGGCAGCCGGGGTGGACGGATCCAACGTCACCGCAACCGAATTGGCGCTGCTGCCCGAGGACCCCGATGCCAGCGCGGCCCGCCTGCGATCCGCCCTGGGAGGACTCGCGGTGGTGCTCACCGACACGATGGGTAGGGCCTGGCGCAACGGTCAGACCGACACCGCGATCGGATCGGCCGGTCTTCCGGTGCTGCACAGCTACGCCGGCGCCCGGGACAGCCACGGCAACGAGCTACTCGTCACCGAAGTCGCGGTCGCCGACGAAATCGCCGCCGCCGCCGATCTGGTCAAAGGCAAGCTCACCGGTGTGCCCGTCGCGGTGGTGCGAGGACTGGCGTTGCCCGATGACGGCTCCACCGCCGCGGGGCTGCTGCGCGGCGGTGAAGACGACCTGTTCTGGCTGGGCACCGCCGAGGCGATCGACCTCGGCCGCCGGCAGGCACAACTGCTGCGCCGCTCCGTTCGTCGGTTCGCCGCCCGGCCGGTCGACCCGGAACTGATCCAGGACGCCGTCGCCGAGGCGCTGACCGCACCCGCGCCGCACCACACCCGGCCGGCCCGCTTCGTGTGGCTCGAGGACAGACAGCGCCGCCACGCACTTCTCGACGAATTGCGCGAGGCCTGGCGAGCCGACCTCGCCGCCGACGGCAAGCCCGCCGAACAGATCGAGCGGCGGGTGGCACGCGGGCAGATCCTCTACGACGCCCCCGAGGTGATGATCCCGTTCATGGTGCCCGACGGGGCGCACCACTACCCCGACGCCGCCCGGACCGCCGCCGAGCACACCATGTTCACCGTCGCGGTCGGGGCGGCGGTGCAGGCTCTGCTGGTGGCACTGGCTGTGCGCGGTGTGGGTAGCTGCTGGATCGGCTCGACGATATTCGCCCCCACGGTCACCCGCAGCGCGCTGGCACTGCCGCCGGACTGGGAACCGTTGGGCGCCATCGCCATCGGATATCCCGAAGAGGACGCCGGCCCCCGCGGCCCGGCCCAGCCTGATGATCGGCTGCTGCGGCGATGACCCTTCATGAGTCCGCGATGGCCGCGTTGGCAGATTGGACCGCACCCGATCCCGGCCAGGATGCGCTGCGCCATGCGGTACTGGCCTTCCTGCACGCCCGACCTGACGGCTGCGAACGCGCCTGCGTCCCAGGGCATGTCACGGCCTCTGCCCTCGTCGTCGACCACACCGGAACCCGGGTGCTGCTCACCCTGCATCCGAGGTTGGGACGCTGGGTCCAACTGGGCGGGCATTGCGAACCCGCCGACGAGGGGATCGTCGAGGCCGCGCTGCGGGAGGCCACCGAGGAGTCCGGCGTCGCCGGGTTGCGGATCGACCCGGAACTGGCCGCGATCCACGTCCATCCGGTGACCTGCTCGCTGGGGGTGCCGACCCGCCACCTCGATCTGCAGTTCCTGGCTCACGCCCCGGAAGGGGCCGAACCGGTCATCAGCGATGAATCACTGGACCTGCGGTGGTGGTCCCTGGACGAGGTGCCCGCCGAGGACGCCGGGCTTGCGCAATTGCTCGGCGCCGCGGGACATCGCCTCGGCCTCTAACGCCGAGAGTGGGCGCCGAGGTCAAAAACCCGCACGAATATGTCCATCAGGCCCACCCTCGGCGGCGTAGGCCGTCAGATATCGCTTGAGTATCTGATCCCACAGTCCGGAATCAGCACTCCGGGCCAGACCCGGGCACCGCGCAGCAACTCGCAGCGGGCGCCGATATCGGCGCCGTCACCGATCACGCCGTCGCGGACCAGCGCGCGGGGACCGATCCGGGCACCGAATCCGATGATCGAGCGTTCGATCACCGCGCCGGGCTCGATGCGGGCGCCGTCAAAGATCACCGCACCCTCCAGTCGGACCCCGGCGCCGATCTCCGCACCCCGCCCGACCACCGTCCCGCCATGGAGCAACGCCCCGGGCGCCACCGACGCGCCGTCGTGCACCAGGCACTCCCCGCGATGGCCGGCCAGCGCCGGGGATGGTGCGATCCCGCGCACCAGGTCGGCCGAGCCGCGGACGAAGTCCTCCGGGGTGCCCATGTCACGCCAGTAGGACATATCGACGTACCCGCAGACCTTGGTGCCGTCGTTCAGCAGCGCCGGAAACACCTCGCGCTCCACCGAGACCTCGCGGCCGCGCGGGATCAGGTCGATGATGTGGCGCTTGAAGATGTAGGTGCCGGCGTTGATCTGGTCGGTCGGCGGGTCCTCTGTTTTCTCCAGGAATGCCAACACATTTCCGTCGGCGTCGGTGGGCACCGAACCGAACGCCCGGGGGTCGCTGACCCGGACCAGGTGCAGGCTGAGATCCGCGTCGCGCTCGTGGTGGCTGGCCAGCATGGCGCCCAGATCCATACCGGACAGCACGTCGCCGTTGAACACCATGACGGTGTCGTTGCGCAGCTTCGAGGTGACGTTGGCGATGCCTCCGCCGGTCCCCAGCGGGGTCTCCTCGGTGACGTAGTCGATCTGCAGACCCAGCTTGGATCCGTCGCCGAACTCGGCTTCGAAAGTCTCGGCCTTGTAGGAGGTGCCGAGCACCACATGCTCGATGCCGGCGGCCGCGATCCGCGACAGCAGGTGGGTCAGGAACGGCAGACCGGCGGTGGGCAGCATCGGCTTGGGTGCCGACAGCGTCAACGGGCGCAGCCTGGTGCCCTTGCCGCCGACCAGCACGACGGCGTCGACACGGGACGGATCGACCGGTGTTACCTCGGCACTCATGACGGACCTCTCTCCAGGTCTCGGCGGGACTTGCGCACCGCGGCCCGCGCCCGGGCCCGCAGCGCGCCCTTCATCGTCCACCGCAACGGGGCCTGCCACCACCCCGTATGCCGATCCGAGAGGTAGATGTAGGTGCTGTCGTGATGTGCGCGCAGGTTGCGTGACGGATTGCGTCCGGTTGAGTGACCCTTGTCGTGCAGGATCTCCGAGCGCGGCACATAGACGTTGAGCCAGCCGGCCCGGCCCAGCCGGTCGCCGAGATCGACGTCCTCCATGTACATGAAATACCGCTCATCGAAACCGCCGATGGCGTCAAAAGCCTTGCGGCGCATCAGGAGACAGGATCCGGACAACCAGCCCACCGGCCGTTCGCTGGGCTCAATGTGCTCCTGGCGGTAGGAGCGGGTCCAGGGGTTGTTCTTCCAGACGAAACCGACCACGGCATGCATCCCGCCGCGAACCAGGCTGGGCAGATGCCGGGCGGAGGGATAGATCGCGCCGTCGGGGTCCCGGATGAGCGGGCCCACCGCCCCAGCCTGCGGCCAGCGCTCGGCAGCCTCCAGCAGGGCATCGATGCTGCCCGGCGACCAGACCACGTCGGGGTTGGCGACCAGTATGAACTCGTTGCCTTCGCCATCGGCCGGGACTGTCGCGACGGCCCGGTTGACCGCGGTGCCGTAACCCAGGTTGCCGCCGGTATGGAGCAGTCTGGTGCCCGGGTAGCGCTGCACCGCCTCTTCGGGTGCGCCGTCGGTGGATCCGTTGTCGGCGATGATCACGTGCACCGGCCGGTCGGTGGCCACCGTCAGCGAGGACAGGAACCTGTCGAGGTGCGTCCCGGACGAGTAGGTCACCGTGACCACGGTGAGGGCTGACTCGTCGTTCACGGCGTCGAGGCTAACGGTGCA
>CAZRFC010000222.1:0-7394 GCA_964598975.1 uncultured Mycobacterium sp.
CGGTTCTTGACCTTGCGGACGAAGTCCTGGACGTCGCCTCCGGAGACCCGGATCTTCTCCAGCATCTCCAGCACCGACTGGTTGGCTCCGCCGTGCAGTGGGCCCCACAGCGCGTTGATGCCGCCGGAAATTGAAGTGAACAGGTTGGCCTGGGAAGAGCCGACCAGCCGCACCGTCGATGTCGAGCAGTTCTGCTCGTGATCGGCGTGCAGGATGAGCAGCATGTCCAGCGCCCGGACGATCTCCGGGTCGGGGGTGTAGGGCTCCGACGGCAGCCCGAACGTCATCCGCAGGAAGTTCTCCACCAGACTCAGCGAGTTGTCCGGATAGAGGAACGGCTGGCCGACGGACTTCTTGTAGGAGTACGCGGCGATCGTCGGAAGCTTGGCCAGCAGCCGGATGGTGGACAGTTCCACCTGCTTGTGATCCAGCGGATCCAGCGAGTCCTGGTAGTAGGCGCTGAGCGCGTTGACCGCGCTGGAGAGCACCGGCATCGGGTGGGCGTTACGCGGGAAACCGTCGAAGAACCGCTTGAGGTCCTCGTGTAGCAGGGTGTGACGCTGGATCCTGGTGGTGAACTCTTCGAGCTGGTCGGCGGTCGGCAGCTCACCGTAGATCAGCAGGTAGCTGACCTCGATGAAGGTCGACTTCTCGGCCAGCTGATCGATCGGGTAGCCGCGGTAGCGCAGGATGCCGGCGTCGCCGTCGATGTAGGTGATGGCACTCTTGGTCGACGCGGTGTTGACGAACCCCTGGTCAAAGGTGGTGTAGCCGGTCTTGGCCAGCAGCGGCCCCAGGGCGATACCGTCGGAACCCTCGGTCGCATGGACGATCTCCAGGTCCAGCTCGCCGCCGGGATACCGGAGGGAGGCGGTGTCGTCGGTCGCGGCCACATCAACCCCTTCTTGGCTGTTCTACGGTGCCGGGCGGCCCGTTGTGAGTCACGGTACTTTGCGTTCTAGGTGAACGTAGTCGCTATCGTTTCGGATCGCCCGACGGGGTCTGATACTCCCGTGCTCACTTGAGGTCCCAGGGCTTCCACAGTCGGGTGAAAATCGTGTAGGTCGACTCGATCTGGTCGGCGACCCGGCCCGGACCGCCGATCTCGGTGCTCGGGGTTCCCAACGCGGCGGCCATCAGCACCGCCCAGGTGTCGAAAAGGATTCGCACCGCAAGTTCGTCGACACCGACGCCCATCCGCCGCGCCAGCGCCTCGATGACCGGGCGGGTCGGAGCGTCCGGGCGGTAGGTGAAAGCCGCCAGTCCCAGCAGCGGTGAGGCATTGACGATTTGAAGGAAGCCGTTGACCCGGTCGAACGACATCGCTCCGGCTTCGCCGCGCTCAGCGGCCCGCAGAACCTGCAGATGCGCGCGCGCCAAGGCCTCGTGCTCGGTGATGTCGCGCGGCTGGCGGGCCAAGGCCTCGGCGACATGCTCGGCGATCTCCTCGATCAGCGCCCCGATAACCGCTTCCTTGTTGGGAAAATATCGGCTGAAGGTGCGCGGAGAGATGTCGGCGGCGGCGGCGATCTGGTCCACCGTGGTTCGCTCGTAGCCCTGTTGGGCGCACAACTTCGCGGCGACGTCCACCAGCGTGGCCCGCGTGCGTAGCTTCTTGCGTTCCCGCAGCCCGAGGGCTGCCTCCTCAGCGCGTTGAGGCACCGGAAGATCGTAGCCGGATGAGGGCGGGCAACCGTCCGGAACTGCCTTCCCGGCGAAAAGCCTCACCCAACGGGCCGGTACCGCACGAAAGCCGGCGCGGCGAGTGCGGCAAGTAGGACGCCGACCACCACCAGCACGCCACCCCCGGTGGCGGCGACGGTGGTACCGACTGCCGCTGCCGCCGCGCCGTGGACGGCGTCAGCAAGCCGTGGGCCTCCCCCCACCACGACGATGAACACGCCCTGCAGTCGCCCGCGCAGGTCGTCGGAGGCGATTTCCTGGAGGATCGTGGATCGGAACGCCGCCGACACCATGTCCGCCGCCCCGCCTACCGCCAGGAATGCCAGGGCAATCCACAACATCGCGCCGGCTCGGCCGTCTGCGAGTGCGGCGGCCAACCCGAAGCCGATGATGGCAAGCCCCCACACCACGATCGCGATCACGACGGCCAGGCCCTGTCTGCGGACCCGGGGCAACCACCCGGAGAACACCCCGCCGACGACGGCGCCCACCGCGATAGCCGCCGCGAGCAATGCCATCGTGGTACCGCCCTGCACCGGGCCCCCGAAGCTCTCGTTGGCCATCTGCGGGAACAGCGCGCGGGGCATTCCGCACACCATGGCGATGATGTCGACGACGAACGACATCAACACCACTTGATTTCCGGCCAGATAACGGAAGCCCTCCAGCACCGCGCTGAAACCCCACCGAGATCGGTCGACAATGCCTTCGATGACCGGCATCGGTTGAAGGCGAATCGTGGCCAGTATCGGCGCCAGACAAGCCAGGGCGTCGATCAGATACAGGGTGGAAAGGTCGACCCAATTCAGCAGGACACCGGCCAACAGAGGGCCGACGATAGCGCCGAACTGCTGCACCGTCATGTTCAGGGAATTGGCGGCGGGCAGTTGCTCGATCGGCAGCATCCGCGGGATCGCCGCACCGCGGGTCGGCCAGTTCACCGCGAAGAACGCCTGCTGAACGGCGAGTAACCCGAGGATCACCCAGACGTTGTTCAGTGCCAGCGCGGCCTGGACCCAGAGCAGTACCGAGGCGGCAGCCAGCCCGCACGAGGTGATGATGAGCAGCGTGCGCCGGTCCATCGCGTCGGCCCACGCGCCACCGAGCAGACCGAACGCGATCAACGGCACCAGCGCGAACAGTCCGGCCAGTCCGACGTACGCGGAGTTACGTGTCAGGGCGTACAACTGCACAGGTACCGCGAATACCGTCAGGTTGCCGCCGATCACCGTCACGATGCCGGCCAGCCACAGTCGGCGGAAATCCGGTGTCCGCAAGGGTGTTACGTCGGCGAACAGCCGGGATTGGGGTCCCGCGGCGAAGCGCCGACGCCCCGGCACCTAGGGCTGCAGCCGTTCGACGCGATCGGGGTCGCCGGTTGTGACGCGAATCCTGTTGTGAATGCGGTTCTCTCGGCCCTGCCAGAACTCGATCACCTCGGCCGTGATCCGATAGCCGCCCCAATGCGGCGGCACCGGCACTTCGTCTTCTCCGGCGAATCGCTCGGTTACCTCGGCAAGCTGCGCCATCAGATCCGCCCGTGATGCGATGGGGCGGGACTGCTCGGAAGCCCAGGCGCCCAGCTGGGAGCCGCGAGGCCTGCGCGCCCAGTAGGCGGTGGTCTCCTCCGGCGCCACCTTGCTGACCGCACCTCGGATGTGAACCTGGCGGCCCAGCGCGTACCAGGGGAAGGTCACCGACGCATAGGGGGTCTGGGCCAGATCGGCTCCCTTGGCGGAATCGTAGTTGGTGTAGAAGGTGATGCCGTCGTCGTCCACGCTCTTGCAGAGCACGGTCCTGGTCACCGGCCGGCCGTCCTCGACCGTTGCCAGGACCATGGCGTTGGGCTCGGCCAGTCCGCCCTGTTCGGCGTCATCGATCCAGTTGTGCAGCAACACAAGCCATCCCTCGGCGAGCCATTCGGTGTCGAGGTCGCTGCTCCCGTCCTTTTCCACCGAACCGTATTCCACCCGCATCGACGCAAGACGGTGCACGGGCGCGGGTCCACTTCCTTCAACCACGGCCTCACGGTACGCCCATGGGTGCCCGAGTGGGAGAATCCGTCCATGACTGTCCTACCGGACGACTTCGTCCCCGGCCTGGAAGGCGTCGTCGCCTTCACCACCGAGATCGCCGAACCGGACCGGGACGGCGGCGCCCTGCGGTACCGGGGCGTCGACATCGAGGATCTGGTTGGTCACCGGGTTACCTTCGGCGATGTCTGGGCTCTGCTGGTGGACGGCCGGTTCGGCGACGGACTTCAGCCCGCCGAGCCGTTCCCGCTGCCGATCCACAGTGGCGACGTCCGGGTCGATGTGCAGGCCGGGCTGGCCATGCTTGCTCCGATTTGGGGCTATCGACCGCTGCTGGATATCGATGACGAGACGGCCCGCGCCCAGTTGGCCCGGGCATCGGTGATGGCGTTGTCCTACGTCGCACAATCGGCCCGCGGGATCGGACGGCCTGCCGTACCTCAGCGGATGATCGACGAGTGTTCCACCATCACACAGCGATTCATGACCCGCTGGCACGGCGAGCCTGATCCGCGGTACGTGGAGGCGATCGACGCCTACTGGGTGTCGGCTGCCGAACACGGCATGAACGCCTCGACGTTCACCGCTCGGGTGATCGCGTCGACCGGCGCGGACGTGGCAGCGGCGCTGTCCGGCGCGGTGGGCGCGATGAGCGGCCCACTGCACGGCGGGGCGCCGGCCCGGGTGATTCCGATGATCGAGGAGTCCGAACGCACCGGGGATGCCGCGGTGGTGGTGCGCGGGATCCTGGACCGGGGCGAGAAACTCATGGGCTTCGGCCACCGGGTGTACCGCGCCGAGGATCCACGCGCCCGGGTGCTGCGGGCTACCGCAAAGCGCCTGGACGCCCCGCGCTACGAGGTGGCCGCGGCGCTGGAGCAGGCGGCACTCGCCGAATTACGGCAACGCCGGCCGGACCGGGCGATCGAGACGAACGTCGAATTCTGGGCGGCGGTCATCCTCGACTTCGCCGAGGTGCCGCCGTCGATGATGCCGGCGATGTTCACCTGTGGGCGCACCGCCGGCTGGTGTGCCCACATCCTCGAGCAGAAGCGGCTCGGCAAGCTGGTCCGGCCGGCGGCGGTCTATGTCGGGCCGGGCCCGCGGTCGGCGGATTCGGTACCGGGCTGGGACGAGGTCAACCACACCCCGTAATCCCGCCCCCGCCCCGCCCCGCCCCCGCGAGCAGACGCAAAGTCGCGTCAGGCGCGCCATTTCAGTGCGAGTTTGCGTCTGCTCGTCGAGGGATAACGGGCCGCAGCCAGCATGTCGTCCACCGAGGTGAACTTGATCCGCGGCCGACCCTGCGCCGCGCCCCGGGCGACCTCGGCGGCATCAATGGCGCGCCACCCGGCGGCGTCCACGACGTCGGGCTGCCGTTCGCGCACCAGTTTCGCCAACGCCGCGGGGCGCCCAGAAGGGCCCTCCAGAAGTCCGGCGTTGAAGTCGTCCACCAGCGCGGCGACGGTCTGCATGGCGCAGGACTTATTGGTGCCGATGAAACCCGTGGGCCCGCGTTTGATCCAGCCGGTGACGTACGCGCCGGTGACCGCGCGGCCACCGGCCGGGTCGACGACGCGACCTGAGTTGTTGGGCACCACGGCGGCGTCCTGGTCGAATGGCAGGTCCGCCACCGGCGCTCCGCGGTAGCCGATCGAGGTGAGCACCAGGCCCGCGTCGATGGTCGAGCTTTCACCCGAGTCGGTGCGGGTGAACGCGACGCCCTCGGCCCGCCCGCTGCCGAGGACTCGGCGGGGAGTGAGCCGGTAGGCCAATCGGATTCGCCGCCCCTCGGGTGCGGCCGCGGCATCCGGCAGACCTGCCAGGATCTCGAGTTTCGCGCGAGTGACCGGGTCGCGGACTGTCTTCAGATCGGCACGCACCAGAGCGTGGTCGGCCGTATCGAGGACGACGGCGGCGGTCCCGGTCAGCCCGATCAACTCCGGCAGGGTGAAAGCGGAGTGCGCCGGGTCCCGCCGCGCGGCTACCACGACCTCGCGAACCGCCGAACTCCGCAGCGTCTCCAGCGCCGCATCGGAAATGTCGGTTTCCGCAAGGCTCTCCGGGTCACTGGTCAGAACGCGGGCGACATCGAGCGCCACGTTTCCGTTACCGATAAGCACCACCCGCCGATGACCGAGGTCGATTCGGCGAGCCGCGAACTCGGGGTGCCCGTTTATCCAGGCGACCATCTCGGTGGCACTGCCGGTCCCGGGTAGCCCCATGCCGTCGATATCGAGACGACGATCACCGGATGCACCGACGGCGTAGATCACCGCGTGGTGATGGCGCAACAGCTCGGCGTGCGAAAGGTGTTTTCCCACTTCGACGTTGAGGTAGTAGGTGAATCGTCGGGCATTACCGATCCGGTCGAAGAGGGCGGTGACCGACTTGGTGCTCTGGTGATCCGGCGCAACCCCGGCCCGCACCAACCCGTAGGGCGTGGGCAGCTTGTCGAAAACGTTGACCCGTACCCCGCTCTGGGTCAGCAGTTCGTCAGCGGCGTACATCCCGGCCGGCCCGGAACCGACGATGGCCACCGTCAACCCTCGGCCGCGCACCTGCGGCGCCGGCAGCACGGGTGCCAGCTTTGAGGTCGGCGGAAGTTTCACCCCCTCAGGCTGCGGAGGGTAGTGATTGGCATTGACGACGATGAACGGCAACTGCTGCTGCGTCAGCTGACTGTCGTGGCGGATCGCTCCGACCGGGCAGGCCGTCACGCAGGCACCGCAATCCACGCAGGCAGCCGGGTCGATGTAAAGCATTTCGGCGGAGGCGAATTCGGGCTCGTCAGGACTGGGATGGATGCAGTTGACCGGGCACGCATACACGCAGGAACCGTCGCTGCAGCAGGACTGCGTGATGACGTGAGGCATCGCTGTGACGTGAAGTCAGGCGGCGGCCAGATGACGGCGCTGCGGTTCGCTGCGAAACCGGCTGGGCGCGCCGTCAATCTTGCACAGCCGCCAGACCAGCCGCGCCAGCGGGTTCATCATGCCGGTGTCGTGGCACAACATCCGGACGTCGCCGAACATGTCCTGCAACCACTTCCGTGACTCCGGGGACCGGAAGAACAGTTCCTTGCGGATCTCCAGCGGGATGTCGTATTCGCGGAAGAAACTGCGTGGCGGCACCAGGATGGCCTGGCACAGGATCCGCATGATGAGCGGGACGTTGACCGACAGCAGTAGTCGCTGCCCGCGGTTGAGGTGGGGAAGGCGCTTGCGGAGGTATTCGTGGGCGAAGGAGATGTGGCGGGCCTCCTCGGCCACATGGATGGCCATCACCTTCTCCATGATCGGATGCAGTTCTTTGCCTTCGCGAAGCACCTGCTTCTGGGTGTGGTCGATGGGTTCCTCTCCGGCGAGCACCCCGAAGAAGAACGGGATGGGCAGCGGACCGGGAACCAACGGGATCAGCGGGGAGACCCAGCGCAACAGTCGCGGCATGCCGGGTACGTCGACGCCGATCCGGTTGACCATCTCCTGGAACATCAGGGTGTGGTTGCCCTCTTCGATCGCCTCGTGGGTGCAGTAGCGGTACTCCGGCGACCCGTTGGGCACCCAGAACGCGTAGTTCATCAGGCCGCGGATCAGGATCGACTCGAACTGCAGACCCACCTTGGCGACGTTCGCCTGACGCCACTGACCGATGGCGATCCGCTTGGCGACCGGTTGC
>CAZRFC010000223.1:0-7388 GCA_964598975.1 uncultured Mycobacterium sp.
CCCGGAAACGAGGTCCACGTCCGCATCGAGCAACGGAAACGTGACGCGGTACGCGACATTCTTTCGCGGGACCGGGCGGGCGTCGGTGCTCGCCATCGCCTACCTCACGCCGCGATCTTGAACCGGCGCGGCACGGCCACGAGGCGCCGCGGCTCCGGTCGGTAGAGCCGCCGCTCCGGTGCCCACACGCCGCGATTGATCGCCTGGAACGGCACGCCGCCCCAGCGCTTGACGATCGGCTGGCCCGCCGCCGCAGCCGCTTCCAACAGCCCGCACACGATCGTCGCGGTGAGGTTGTCGGTCTGCGACCAGGTGAGATTGCCCGACGCGCCAGATGATCCGAGCTTGTACGAGAGGTTGACGCCGCAGTCCGAGCCGCCGGCGCTCGTCTTGTTGAACGATTCCGTGAGCGCGCCGAAGTTCGCGCTGCTCTGGCTGGTCGGCGTGAGGTCGTTGAGGACGTTGCCGATGCAGAAGATCAGCGCCGAGCCGGACGAGATCGTGATCCCGGCCTGGGTCTCGTCGCCCGAGGCGTTGTCCTCGCCCGTCTCCGCTTCGTAGGGTGTCGCCGCAGTCGAGGCGCCGGAGAAGACCGCGCAGCCGGCCGCGATCGAGTTGGTCGCGCCGCTGACCGTGATCGTCTTCGAGGCGGTGCCTGAGGTCGCCCGCTTCCACCAGAGCTGCGTGGAGCGTGAGGTATCTTTGAGTTGCTTCTTCAGCAGCGCCCAGGTGTTGCCGCCGGTGTCGTCGTCGGTGACGCTTAGGTCGGCCGCGCCGTTGCGGTTGGTCGCCTGCAGCAGCAGAATGTCGTCCGCCGCGGTGCTGGCGTGGATCGTGACCGTGCATGACGTGGTGGGGTCCAGCTCGTTGTGCGTCGTGCTGCCGCGATGGGCGATCGCCATTCATCAGGGCTCCCGCGCGACCAGTGGCTTGGCGTCGGGCGGCACCTTCACTTTCAGCGCCGGCCCTTTGTAGTCAGTGAAGTGCGAGAGCAGCGCCGCGACGATCTTGGCCGTCGCCTCATCGCCCGCTTCGATCGTCTTGAGATAGGCAATCGCCGCCTCGCGCCGATCGGTCGGGCTGTAGCAGAGGTCGTTGATCCTGGTGATGATGTCGTCGACCGACACCTGGGCGTCGCGCTCAGCAGTCATGGGATCACCGGATGTCCCACAGCAGATCGGCCATCACGACCTCGCGCGTGGACGATCCGCCGTTCGCCGTGAGCCCGGCCTGCAGGCGGTTGTAGCCGGCCGCCGTCCAGCCCTTGAACCCGCGCAACGGCAAGGTGCGCCCACGCGCGTTCAGGACCTCGTCGCCGTTGAGCCGGACGATCATCTCGCCCGCGTCGTCGCCTTCGTCCTGAAGGCTGAGCAGCACCTCGAACTCGATGACGTTGAGATCGGCGTCGAGCGCGACCAGACCGGCGCCGGGGCGACACCGCACGGTCGGCAGGTCGGCCATCTTGTCGCGCTCGACCTCGAGCCGGCCGTCGTCGCCGATGCGCAGCCGGATGCCCAGCTCCGACGAGCCGCCCCCCGCGTCGCGGTCGGCCTCGAAATCGAACAGGTAGCACTGCCGTGGCACGGACCCGCCGGGGAAGTAAAAGCCCGCCACGGCGCGAAACCGCGAGCCGATCCCGTAGACGCGATCCGCCTTCTTGGCGACCAGCGCCTTGCCGATCCCGCCATTGGCGCGAAACAGCGTGCCGGGCAGGCCGGACGGCGGCGGCGAGATCGTGCCGCCCTCGCCCGGACCCCGGACCTGATCCCAGCGGTTGCTGAGGCCCTGATAGGCCACGGTATCGGTGAAGCGGAACAGCGCCTCGGGCGGTGGCGGCGGAGGGGGCGGAGGGGGCTGGTCGATCGTCGCCAGCGTGCCGTCGAGCTGGTAGATCGTGCCGCCGATGTTGAGCGCGCCCTGGACGGGAATCTGAGGCATGTCACAGTCCTTGCGTGATGACGTAACGGGCCGGGAAGCCGAAGCCTTCGGTGATGAGCGGCGAGCCCGAGGATTCGAGGAACGGGCGGCCGAACATGACGGGCTCGGGGTCGAGGTATTGCGGCAGGAATCCCGACTGCCGATGCGGCGGGTCGGCGAAGCGCTTCCACACCATCCGTCCGGTGGGGAGCAGGCGCTGGCCGACGTACTTCATCTCGCGGACCAGCTCCTTGCGCGGAACGAGGAAGCCGGACTTCTGGCAGTAGCCCATCGGCTCGACCCACTCGCCGTCCTCGGAGGGCGGCGGCCGTCTCATGACGGCCCCGCAACGCGGCCGTGCTCGCCCGCCACGCCCTCAGTGTCCTCATAGGCTTTGTCGGGAAGCGCCTGGCGGTTGGGCTTGTCGGCAAAGCGGTTCCAGACCCATTTGCCGTTCCAGATCAGCGCCTCGCCGCGGATCACCATCTCCTTGACCAGCTCGGTCACCGGCACGGCGAAGCCGGACCTGTCGCAGCGTCCGAGCGCGACGGGATTCTCGGGATCGACCTTGGCCCACTTGTAGGGCATCTCAACCCCATCCCATCAGGTTGGGCATGATGCGCAGCGGCACCCGCTCGCGATCCTCGCCGATCGCCAGCGCGTAGGACTTCGCCGCCAGGGCATGCAGCGCTTCGGCTCTCTCCGGTCGCCACTTCACCGCCAGCTTCGCGGCGAGCGCGGAGACGAAGGCTTCCATCAATCGGTTGGGGAGGTCGGCGCTCTCGGTCAGCAGCTCGCTCACGTCGTAGAGCATCCGCACCCGGTTGTAGACCAGGGTCTGCCCGGTATCGTCGGGCACGGGCCAGATGTAGATCTTCGGCGTGAGCGCCCGCTCGACGTAGTAGACCGTGGGCCTTGCGGCCTCTTCGGACTTGGACGCGATCGACAGGTATTCCTGCCGGGAGATCGGCGAGATCGGCGTGTCGACGTTCGGCGTGACGGTGGTATCCCGGATCGCCGCTTCCATCACGGCGATGGTGCCCGACGCGAGGTTGTAGGAGGTCGAGCTGCTGTCGAGCGCCTGGGTCTGCTGATCGACGGTCCAGAGGTTGGGCTGCTGATTGGCCCAATCGGCGAAGACGTAGTTGGCCGAGCGGCGCGCGGAGTCGAGATGAACTCCGCTCAGCGCGTCACCGAAAATCTGAAGACGCTCGTAGGCTTCGACGATCAGCTCGTCGAACGTCGAGTTGACGAAGGTGAGGGTGCCGGAGCTGGCCACGGCTCACCCATTCTGGATCAGCGTGATCGTCGCGGCGCCGTCGCCCGAGTTCATCTGCGCGCGGATGAAGCGATAGGGCGTCGTGATCGCTCCAACGGTGTCCGCCGTCACTGCAGCCCAAGAGGCAATATCGGTCGCCGTGATGGTGGCGGATTCGTCATTCACGTCGTCCATGGTCTGTTGAAGGTCGATCGAGATGGTGTTGGTCACGTTGATCTGCGCGGCGATGGTGAAATCGTCGCCGTAGGTGTTCGGCTTCCACCAGTTCGTGTTGCCGATCCGCCCGAACCCGGCCGTCACGTCGGACCCCACCGCCGCATCGGCAGTGATGGACGTGACGAGGTGGTATTCTCCCGTCAACGCCGTGGTGTAGACCGTGTTGTTGTTCGGCCCGGCAATCGCCTCGGAAACGGCGTTGCCCAGAAGGTCAGTGCCAACGATCGTGAAGTTCACGCCCGACAGATTGGCCGCCGAGGTCAGGCCAACCGTGCGCTGAATGCCGGCATCGGCGCGGGCGCGTCTCACGCCGAGCTGGAACGACGCCTTGTCGAGCGCGGCGCCGTTGATCGTGAGGGCGCCGGCGCCGCCCAGCTGCTGGGCAGCACAGATTCCGTCCGTGTCTTCGGCGGAGAAGGTCCAGCGTACCGGGCGCGCCATGCGGCCCTCCTCGTGCTAGGCGGCAACCGCCTGATGCGGCAGGACGAGCTTGACCAGCCGGCCCTCGGGCGACATGACGAAGGCGCCCCGATGGGGCCGCAGCACCACCGGGGCGTGGATCTTGTCGTCGCGGAACAGCGAGCGGACCCCGATCTCGACCAGGGGGTTGTCGATCGCGACCTCGCGATACGGCTCGCCCATGTCGGCGAGCAGCCGCTTGGCCTTGCCGCAGGCCGCGCAGCCGGGCAGCGTGTAGACCAGCGTCTCCACGTCACGCCGCGGCGATGGTGGCGCCATCAGCATGGCGGCGGAACACCATGTAGACATCGATCGTGCCGGAGCCCGTGCAGTCCGCGGTCGTGCACTTGGCGATGATCTTCTTGCCGCTCTCGACCACCGGCAGATGCGAGCCCGCATCCGCAAGCGAGATGTTCTCGGTCTTGTTGGCGCCGATGTCCGCAACCGCCTCGGTGAAGAACACCGCCAGACCCTTGGCGTTGTTGGTCTCGAAGGTCAGGTTCGTGCCGCTCGCGAGGCCGGTGCCGTCGCTCATGACGGTGAACTCGATCAGGCTCAGATCGCCGCCCGACGAGACACCCGTCACGTCCACGCCGGCCTGGACGATCGCCGACGAGGTGAGGGTCTTCTTCACGGCGAAGGTGGTGCCAGCGGCGACGCGCAGCATGCCGGCCGTCGCCGTGATGGCGGCGTTGCCGTCGAAGCCGATCGCGTCGAGCACCGACTTGTTGGACGCCGCCGCCGTGCCGGTTCCCTTGTTGACCGCCTCCTGGATCTGCTCCAGGCGCTCGAGAACCGAGCCGTCCTCGTTCGCCGCGACGTTGGTCGTCGCTGCGGCGTTGTTGGAGTCGTCCGTGCCGATGTAGTTGTCGGCAACGTCCGCCACGACGGGGATGGTGACGCCGCCTTCGTCCACCGCATTCGAGGCGAGGTTGCCGGAGCACTTCAGCGAGCCGGGATCGAGGGTCGTCGAATAGGCGTCGCTGTAGAGCCGGTTGTCGGTCAGCGATCCGGTGCAGGCCGAGACCAGCTCGATGGCGTGCTGGCCGGACTGAAGGTTGTGGACCACGTTGTCGTGGATGTTGAGCTGGGTCAGAACCTTGCCGGTGATGTTGTGAATCCCGGCATCGTCGAAGTCGCCGATGATGGTGTTGCCGGCGATCTCGATCCCCTGGGCGACCTCGCCCAGCTCGATCGCGCGGTCCCAGTTGCCCGCCGTCTCGCAGTGGAACGAGCAGTTGAGCACGCGCGCGTAGTCGCAGGCATTGGCCGCGCCGCCGTTGATGTCGATGCAGGTCAGGCCCGTCGCCGAAGACTCGGTGAACTCGCAGCCGTCGATCGTGAAGTGATCGTCGTTCACGTCAATCATCGCGGTCTGCGAGTCGATCCCGCAGACGAAGCGGATGTTCTTGATCGTGACGTTGGCCGCGTCGATATCCACGTCCGCCGTGGTGGCGGTCGTGAACGTCACGGTCGGCATGTTGGTGCCGTTGCCCAGGCCGATGATCGAGATGCCGGCCACGTCGGCGTCGATCCCGGCGGCGCCGGTGATGGTCTCGGCGTGGCCGGCCTTGACCATCACGATGTCGCCCTTGTTGGCCGTGCAGAGATTGACGGCCGAGTCGATCGTCGCGCGCGGCTCGAGGAACGTGCCGGGATTGGAGTTGGAGCCGGTGCCGGAGTGGACCCAATAGACGTTGTTCCCGTGCTGGGCCAGCACCGGCATGTCGTTGATGGCGACCCCGTTCTCGAAACGGGGGAAGCGCGTCACGCCCATGTGCGATCTCCTTCCCTCGCCTCAGCTCGTCCCCGAGCAGCCCGCCACGGCGCGAACGTTGAACACCGTGAAGCTGTAGCGCTCGATCCCGATCGTGCGAACCGACCAGGTGGTGCCGACCGGCTGCACGTCGGTTTCCAGCGGCTCGCGCTGGAAATGCACGAAGCCGTCGTCGGCGTCGGTGAGGACGAACCAGGCGTTGGAGTCGGTCAGGAAGTGGTTGACCACGTAGCCGCCCGGGATCGACTTGTTCTTGTAGAACGGGTTGATCGGGTTGGCGGCCGAGCTGGGCTCGTAGGGCGATTCGAGCAGCTTGCACGCCTGCCACTGGAGCTGAAGCGGAACCACCAGCTTGCGCGGCTTGACCATCGTGCGCAGGCCGGCCTGGTCCTTGAACTGGCCGATCGTCTCGATGATGTCCTGAAGGCTGGTCTCGTTGAGGTCGGCCTGGCTCGACAGCGTGTTCGCCATCGTGCCGGTGTCGATCGGGTGATCGACCGAGCACAGCTCCTGGCCGTCGCCGAACGGATAGTTGGAGTCGAAGGCGTTGTTGAGGATCGCGGCGCCGTTGACCTCCTTGGTCTGATCGAAGGACCGGCGAAGGGCCTTGGCCTGCTTGGGGAAGCGCGACTTGTAGAGGTTGTCCTTGATGGCCTTGCGGGTGATGACGAAGCCGAGGCCGTAGTACTGGTGAATGGCGGTGGTCGTGTAGCGCTCGCCCATGCCGTCGTCCATCGGCGTGCCCTGGCCCTCCGTCATGAGGGAGGCATAGGGCAGGAAGCGCATCTCGACGGCCTTCTCCTCGGCCCATTCGGAGCTGCGGGTCTCGAAGATCTCCTTCCACTCGGTCGGATAGGACTCGTAGTCGCCGAACACCATGTGAAGGTCGGGCTTCAGCAGGCTGGCGATCTGAGCGGTCGTGGTCATGGCTGGTTCTCCTCAGACGCCGGTCGAGCCGTCGCCGCGCAGCTCGTGCGCGTTGAGCATGCAGATCCAATTCTGGAACGCGGTCCCCACCGCCGGATTGTCCGGGTGCGGATCGCGGAACATGATCTTCAGGTTGAGCGTGGCGGTGGTGGCCTCGGTCGCGTTGTTGAGCGTGACCTTGGAGAAGCCGGTCGTGTTGTCGCCGGACTGGACGTAGAAGTTGGCGTTGAGATTGATGTCGGCGGCCACCAGGGCGGTGCCGGCCGCGCCGGAGCCGTTGGTCTCCTGGACCGAGACCAGGATGTTCGGGTCGTCGAGCACGAACACGTAGGGGGTCGTGCCGGACTTGACCGCCGTCGAGGCGGGCCACCGCTTTGAGCGGTGATACACGCCATCGGTGTCGGTCCACTCGAACCCCATCGCGATGCCGCGGATCGGGGAGCCGGCCACGCCGATTCCCATCGTCCCGTCGCCCAGCGACTTGATCGGGTCGTAGGTCCAGAGCCCGGTGGCGTATTGATCGGCCAGCGGCAAGCGGCTGATGTGCCAGCTGTCAGCTCCGATCAGGTGGCCCCAGGGGACGAGGCCGCGCGGCGCATTGGTGCCGAACATCGGAATCGCTCCGTTTTGATGGACAGCCGCGAGCGCGCAGCCATGAGGCGCGGCGCATCAGCAGCGGGTTGTCTCGGACGGAGCGCTCCCGGTTCTCGTAGCGAGGCCGGGGCGGAAGGGCTGCCGCCTACGTCCGTAGCGGCAGGGCGGGATGAACCGCCATCGCAGAGGGTATGGCCCTCAGTTGTTAGTGTGGCATTT
>CAZRFC010000224.1:0-2575 GCA_964598975.1 uncultured Mycobacterium sp.
GGCAGCTACACCCTGACCGGGCACAAGTGGTTCACCTCGGCGGCGATGGGGGACATCTTCCTGGTGCTGGCCCAGGCGCATGACGGGCTGAGCTGTTTCATGCTGCCCCGGGTGCTGCCGGACGGCACCCGCAACCGGATGTTCATCCAGCGGCTCAAGGACAAACTCGGCAACCACGCCAACGCCTCGTCTGAGATCGAGTACGACGGCGCCACCGCCTGGCTGGTCGGCGAGGAGGGCCGCGGGGTGCCGACCATCATCGAGATGGTCAACCTCACCCGCCTGGACTGCACCCTGGGCAGCGCCACCAGCATGCGCCAGGGCCTCACCCGGGCAATCCACCACACCCAGCACCGGAAAGCCTTCGGCGCCTATCTCATTGACCAGCCGCTGATGCGCAACGTCATCGCCGACCTCGCGGTCGAGGCAGAGGCCGCCACCATCGTCGCGATGCGGATGGCCGGTGCCACCGACGCCGCGGTGCGCGGTGATGAGCGGGAGATTCTGCTGCGGCGCATCGGCCTGGCGGCGTCGAAGTACTGGGTCTGCAAGCGGGCCACCCCGCACGCCGGCGAGGCGATGGAATGCCTGGGCGGCAACGGGTATGCCGAGGAGTCCGGCATGCCGCGGCTCTACCGGGAGGCCCCGCTGATGGGCATCTGGGAGGGCTCCGGCAACGTCAGCGCACTGGACACGTTGCGCGCCATGGCAACCCGGCCCGAATGCGTGGAGGTGCTCTTCGACGAGCTGTCCAGGACCGCCGGTACCGACGCGCGCCTCGACGCCCACGTGACCGGCCTGCAGGCCAGTCTGACCGACCCGGCGACCATCGAGTATCGCGCCCGCAAGGTCGCCGAGGACATCAGCCTGGCCCTGCAGGGTTCGCTGCTGGTGCGCCACGGCCACCCGGCGGTCACCGACGCGTTCCTCGCCAGTCGGATGGCCGGCGACTGGGGCGGCGCGTTCGGCACCCTGCCGACCGGCCTGGACCTGGGTCCCATCATCGAGCGAGCCCTGGTGAAAGGGTGAGCGAACCGGTCAGTGCCCGGTTGACGGCCGCCATCTCGGCTCGAGTGTGCGGTTTGATCCGCCGCTGGCAGAGTGTCGCGGATGAAACCGCACGGTCGGGGGCTGGCGAGGGCATTGGGGGACCCGCATGGAACTGACCACGATGACCTACGAGGTCACCGGCAGGGTCGCCCGGATCACCTTCAACCGGCCGGAGAAGGGCAACGCGATCGTGGCCGCCACGCCGCTGGAACTGGCGGCCTGCGTCGAACGCGCCGACCTCGACCCGGCCGTGCACGTGATCCTGGTGTCCGGCCGGGGTGAGGGCTTCTGCTCGGGATTCGACCTGTCCGCCTACGCCGAGGGCCTCGGCGACGGCCCCTCGTTCCCCGGCGAATCCGACCGCGAAGGCACCGTCCTCGACGGTCACACCCAGGCGAGGAACCACCTGCCGAATCAGCCGTGGGATCCGATGATCGATTATCAGATGATGAGCCGGTTCGTGCGCGGCTTCGCCAGCCTGATGCACGCCGACAAGCCGACGGTGGTCAAGATCCACGGCTACTGCGTCGCCGGTGGCACCGACATCGCCCTGCACGCCGACCAGGTGATCGCCGCCGCCGACGCCAAGATCGGCTACCCCCCGACCCGGGTGTGGGGCATCCCCGCCGCCGGGCTGTGGGCGCACCGCCTCGGGGACCAGCGCGCCAAACGACTTCTGCTGACCGGGGATTGCATCACCGGGGCGCAGGCCGCCGACTGGGGCCTGGCCATCGAGGCGCCTTCCCCGGAGGATCTCGACGAGCGAACCGAATGCCTCGTCGAGCGCATCGCCTCGGTTCCGGTCAACCAGCTCATCATGGCGAAACTCGCCCTCAACACCGCGCTGTACCAGCAGGGCGTGGCGACCAGTCGGATGGTCAGCACCGTGTTCGACGGCATCGCCCGGCATACCCCGGAAGGTCACGCCTTCGTCGCCGACGCCAGCGAAAACGGATTCCGGGAGGCCGTGCGGCACCGCGACGAACCCTTCGGCGACTTTGGCCGAATTGCCTCCGACGTCGGCGGCGGCCGGAAAGCCTCAGGGGTCTGACATGCCGCCCCGAACTGCCCGGATGACGGCGCGGTCGGTGGTGCTCTCGGTTCTGCTCGGCGCCCACCCGGCCTGGGCCACCGCCGCCGAATTGGTCCGTCTCACAGCAGATTTCGGCATCAAGGAGAGCGCTTTGCGGGTCGCGCTGACCCGAATGGTCGGCGCCGGGGACTTGGTGCGCTCCGACGACGGGTATCGGCTCTCCGACCGCCTGCTGGCCCGCCAGCGCCGCCAGGACGCCGCCCTGCACCCGCTGACCCGCGACTGGGACGGTAGTTGGACCACCGTCGTGGTGACGGCGGTGGGCGCCGACGCCCGCGCCCGCGCCGCGATGCGAACCACCCTGCTGCACGACAGATTCGCCGAACTCCGCGAGGGTGTGTGGATGCGGCCGGACAACCTCGACGAGGCGCTGCCGCCGGAGATCCGCGCCCGGGCGCGGGTACTGCATTCCCTCGACGACACCCCGGCCGA
>CAZRFC010000224.1:2585-7366 GCA_964598975.1 uncultured Mycobacterium sp.
ACACGGCGCCAGGAGCCTTCCCGTCGGAGGGACTTGGGCGGGTTCAGCCGGAACGGGAGATCCTGATGCTGCGCGACGCGGTGGAAGACGATATTTCCGGCATTCTCGCCATCTACAACCATGCCGTGCTGAACTCAACCGCAATCTGGAACGACACCCCGGCCGATCTCGCCGCGGCACTGTGGGACCTGCCGGGCTGGGCCAAGGCGGGCAGGCGACTGCTGCGCGAGATGGACCGGGCCAAAGACATTCCCGAGCAGTTCGCGGTGGCCGCCGCCATGGTCCGGCATCTGCTCACCGATCCGGTGCTGCCGGCTGCACTGCTGCCGGACGACTGGCCCGCCGACCGACTGCGGGACGCCTATGCCGACTTCGCCGCGACCCTGGTGGCGCGGCGCCACGACCAACGACTTCTGGAGGTTCCATGACCGTCAACGTGGTTCGCAACGGGCCGGTGACGACCGTCATCCTCGATCGCCCGCACGCCCGCAACGCCGTCGACGGGCCCACCGCCTTGGCGCTCTACGACGCCTTCGAGGAGTTCGACCGCGACGAGTCCGCGTCGGTGGCCGTGCTGTGGGGAGACCACGGGACGTTCTGCGCCGGAGCCGATCTCAAAGCCATCGGCACACCGGACTCCAACCCCACCCACCGGACCGGCCCCGGGCCCATGGGCCCGAGCAGGATGGCGCTGTCCAAACCGGTGATCGCGGCGGTGAGCGGATTTGCCGTCGCTGGCGGGCTGGAACTCGCGCTGTGGTGTGACCTCCGGGTGGTCGAGGAGGAGGCCGTGTTCGGGGTGTTCTGCCGGCGTTGGGGCGTGCCCCTGATCGACGGCGGCACCGTCCGCCTGCCGAGGCTGGTAGGGCACAGCCGCGCGATGGACATGATCCTCACCGGACGCCCGGTCGGCGCGGAGGAAGCCCTCGCGATGGGCCTGGCCAACCGGGTGGTGCCCACCGGCCAATCCCGCGCGGCCGCCGAGGAACTGGCCGCCGACCTGGCCCGGCTGCCGCAGGGTTGCCTGCGCTCCGACCGGCTCTCCGCACTGCACCAGTGGGGACGCTCCGAGGCCGAGGCGATGGACTTCGAGTTCGGCAGCCTCTCGAAGGTGGCCGCCGAGACACTCGTCGGCGCCAAGCGGTTCGCCGACGGGGCGGGCCGGCACGGCGAACCGGCCTGAACCGTCACCGCTTGCTGACCTGGTTACCGGCTCGCTGGTCGTTCACGGCCGGGTCGCCGTCGGAGTAGGTGACGCGGTTGTTCAGTCCCACGACTGACAGTTCCCCGTCGATCCGGGCGACGGTGATGTTGTTGTCCGCGCCGCCGACGCTGACCGATGCGCACGTCCCGGTGACAGTCAGTGTGTTGTTGGAACCGCCGACGTTGAGCGACTTGCCTTGTCCGCAGTCGATGTCGGCCCTGGTGCCGAAAGAGCCGTAGTTGATGGTGCTGTCCACGCTGACTTGTTGACCGACCTTGGTGCCCTCTTTGTCGGCGCCGGACCCGCATCCGGCCAGCAGCAGTAAGGAAGACAGCGTCATCGAACCGCACAGCAAAACGGCCTTTGCACGTCCCTGCCGATAGTGCGGCGGGGCGAGTGATCCCGGCGAGCCTTGTGAGGCTGGTCGGTTCTTCATGCCGCCAAATATATCTGAAGGCAGTCCTCTGGTTTGTGTAGCGCGGAACGCACGTTTCATCCCAGTGTTCGAATCTACTGGTGAGACACCCAATAGTGCCACGGGGGGGTTGTCCACGTAGCCCGGATGTAAGAGCGGTTGTCTATGCGAGTTCGGCTCTGCGACTCGCTCTTGACACAGACATCTCGTAGTTCGGGAATCTCTTTGCGCGAATAGATTGGTCGGAGTTCATCCGCTGGTCCGTTGAGCCCGCTGTCGAAATAAAGCGAGCAGAGATAGCGGAAGTTATTCGCTTCGGCCCACGTGAGGATTTCGCGCTGATGCTCAGCGCCCAAGACGATTCCGTCGGGTTTGGCGTGGAGCACGATCAAGTCCACTTCATAGCGTTGCAACAGCTCGGGTGTTACGCCCTCATGCGCGACCAGCGAACTACCGAGGCCGGTATTGTCCAGCGCATTCATGTCCGATAGATATGCCGAAATCCCCGCTTCTCCGAAAGAGAAAGCCCTGACGCCATATCTCTTGCTGATGCTGGAAAGGGTCTGCCCAAAGGCGGCGGCGGACCGAAGGGCGTGAGGATAGGAGGTGATGGCCTGCGTCCCGGAACGCAGAGAAATGAGGCTTGACGCCCCCCAGAAAAGTAACAGACCTACGATCGAAACCGATTTCGCAATCGCACCGTAGGAAGTCGTTAGCAACGGCCTACTATCGACACTGATCCCAACGGCGTCGCTGTGGTTTGTTGCCGAACTGTAAACTAGAATCACGAAGATTGGCACAAATATATGAAATGTGAAGCGCCCGGCGTAGTCCATTTCCAGGCGGGCTTGGGAGTACATTAGAGCGACAGCGATCATGAATACAGACATAATAATGAACAGTTTCGTTTTTCTTGCTAGAAGCAGCAAGACTAGTAGCAAAATGAAGACGAAGTAGTTCCCGAATCGCGTGAGAGAAAAAGGTGCGCCGCTTTTGAGGTAGAATGATGTTGGCAAAGCGTATGAGAAGTACATTCGGTTGACCAGTAGGAAAATGCCGAGGGGCACGACCAACGCAAACGCCGCTAATGCCGCAGTTTGGACGCGAGATCTATTCCACCGTTCGGCAGGAATCGAGCTTGCGGCGGGATGTTCCGAACCGATGCGTTCGGGGATTAGTATATAGATAGGTACCAGTAAAGCGAGCAGCCACGACTCTGGCCGGGTTAGGAATAGTGCTAGGGTGAGCATTATGGAACACTTGAAGTCACTCCTGTCCAATGTGACAAATAAAGCGCTGAGCAGCCACACGTAGAACGATGTCTCGAGTCCGGAGAAAGTGTGGATTATGAACATTGGAGTCGCGACCAATAGTAGTAGAGTAACGACAGAACGCCTCGTGACTTTCAAATACCAGATGCTAAATCCGGCGAAGGTTACGACGGAGATTAACTTGAAAAATAAAACGACATCCATGCCGGCAAGGGCGGGAATGATTCCCAACGCTGCAAAAATAGGATTCGTGTAGGCCTGCGTGAGATCGAACGTTGAGGGGTTGTAATTCCATATCCCATGCTCGACAAGATTTCTGCCGTAACGCCAAGTGATGAATGCGTCGTCCACCGTCAACCGTGAATAAAGCCAGAGGCATCCGGTAAGCGACAAAATTCCCGCAAGAACCGCGCCCCGGTAGGTGGTCGATTTCACGAATTTCACGGCTCTGTCGGATCTGCCTATTCCAACTTGCGCCAAAACGCCCCCTCGTTTCTAGCTTTGCAGGCAGCAAATTTCCAGTCGCCTAGAATCTCGTGCCACTGCCGGGGCCACGGTACCAACTGGGCGCCTGTGCCCGAGTCCTGACTGCGGCGTTCGGGAAATCTGGAACTACTGTCTTGTGCGTTAGCTGAATCGGGAGGTGACAGGACACATGACACCTCGGGCCAAGTCGCCCAAGCTCAGTCGCGAGGTGATCGTCAACGCTGCCCTGACCTTCCTGGACCGGGAGGGCTGGGACGCCCTGACCGTCAACGCGCTGGCCACCCAGCTCGGCACCAAGGGGCCGTCGCTCTACAACCATGTCGACAGCCTCGACGACCTCCGGCGCTCGGTGCGGATGCGGGTGATCGACGACATCCTGCAGATGCTCAGCACGGTGGCCGCCGGCCGCACCCGTGACGACGCCGTGATGGCGATGGCCAGCGCCTACCGCAGCTATGCCCACCACCATCCCGGCCGCTACTCCGCATTCACCCGGATGCCCCTCGGCGGCGACGACCCGGAATTCACCTCCGCCTCGCACGCCGCGGCCGCACCCGTCATCAACGTGCTGGCGTCCTATGGCCTGGACGGGGAGGACGCGTTCTACGCCGCGCTGGAGTTCTGGGCGGCATTGCACGGCTTCGTCCTGCTGGAGATGACGGGCGTGATGGGCTCCGAGGTCATACCGGTGGACACCGACGCCGTTTTCTCCGACATGGTGCTGCGACTCGCCACCGGCATGTCCCACCGCAGCAACGCTGACCTGCGGTAAAGTGCCGGTCCGCCGGTTTTGGAGGGCGCTGCCCTAACTGGTATCGTTAGGCATCGTGCCTGGCCGCCAGGTGCGCTCACGCGCGCTCGCCGGGCAAATTCGTATGTTCACGGTGCATCGAATCGGATTCGGTGTCCAGCGCGTGCGACACGCCCGGCCGCGGGTTACGCGGGAGGGTTAAAACTGCAGTACAGAGACTTGGAAATGAGAGAAAGCCGGTAATGCCTACCATTCAGCAGCTGGTCCGCAAGGGCCGCCGCGACAAGATCGCCAAGGTGAAGACCGCGGCCCTCAAGGGCAGCCCGCAGCGGCGCGGTGTGTGCACCCGCGTCTACACCACCACCCCGAAGAAGCCGAACTCGGCGCTGCGCAAGGTCGCCCGCGTGAGGCTGACCAGCGCGGTCGAGGTCACCGCCTACATCCCTGGTGAGGGCCACAACCTGCAGGAGCACTCGATGGTGCTGGTGCGCGGCGGCCGTGTGAAGGACCTACCCGGCGTCCGCTACAAGATCATCCGCGGATCGCTGGACACCCAGGGCGTGAAGAACCGCAAGCAGGCTCGCAGCCGGTACGGCGCGAAGAAGGAGAAGAGCTAATGCCGCGCAAGGGGCCCGCTCCCAAGCGTCCGTTGGT
>CAZRFC010000225.1:0-3505 GCA_964598975.1 uncultured Mycobacterium sp.
GGTGATCAAGATGGGATTGCTGAAATGGGCTTGGATTCCGGGACTTCCGCTGGCCTGGGATCTGGTCGTCACGCTGACGGCGTCCTGGCAGAAGATCTTCTCCGGCGATCCCAAGCTCGGCTACTGGACTCAGCATTTCCAGTACCGCGACGCCCAGGAGTCCGGTAAGACCTCGTTCGGCGCGGCCAAGAACCCGGATCAACTGGCCGATGTCATCCGCAACACCTTCATCCAGGGCACGCTGTCGATCATCTTCGCGGTGGTGGTGATCATCGTGGTGGCCGCCGCCGTGGTGATGTCGGTCCGCTCGATCCGCGGCGGCGGCCGGCCATTGGCGGTGGAGAAACCGCTTCCGTCAAGGCTTTTCGGCCCCTCGCATCTGTTAGCCACTCCCGTGGAGAAGGAGGTGCAGAAGCAGTGGGACGCGTTGGGAGATTCGGCCGCCAGATCCGTTGGTACGTCGGCGCATTGATGGGCGACGACCACTATCAGCATTACGTGGCATACCGCCGTCGCACCCATCCGGGCGAGGCGGTGCTGAGCGAGTCCGAGTACTGGCGGATGCGGCACCGGGAGGCGGAGGTCAATCCGGGGGCGCGCTGCTGTTGATCAGGGCTCGTGCGTCTTTGATCAGCAGCAATAAGTGCATTTCATCGGTGGTCGACGGCTCGAAATCGAAACGCTCATAGAACGTGCGGGCCTCAGCGCTGACGGCGTGGACCAACAACGCCCGCACTCCGATCAGTTCGGCGGCACCCACACTGCGGACGATGGCGTCCCGCAACAGGTGCTTGCCCAACCCCCGCCCCTGCTCGGCGCGGTCAATTGCCAACCGGGACAGCATAATCGCCGGGATGGGATCGGGCATGTTGCGACGGATCCGGCCCGGTGTCGACTCACGCTCCACCGACGCCGCCGCAAGAGAGTAGAACCCCACCACCCGCCCGTCACGGCAGGTTACGAAAGTGCGTGATGCCCCTTCGAGGTGGTTGGCCAACGCGCGGCCCCTCAGATAGTCATCCAGGCTTGTTTCGCCACTGTTGAAATCAGCAACGTCGTCGTTATCCCGGATCGGACGCGGTGTGCTGTAGCCGCTCACGCCTCATTATCGAAAGGGGACGGCTCCGCGAAAAGTCGCCCGAGTCGCGGCTTGGGAGTGACGGGGCGTTCGAGGATTGCCAGGAATTCCTGCCATGCCGCATCGTCAAGGACGAACAGTCGGCGGTCCGCCAGCACTTCACGTGCATGCGCGAGCGTCGCGGTGACGGTGAAGTTGGTGAGGTCGGTGCCCTCCACCTCGGCCGCACGGCGGATCAGAGCATCCTGCTCAGCGGTCAGGCGGACCGCAAATCGTTCCGTTTTGGTGGCCATGAATCCTATTGTGTGCCCGCTGGGCGTACAGGTCAATGCGGTGGGCGCGCATCGGCCTATCAGTTGGTGGGCCAGTGCCCGACGATTCCGTCGCCGAACTCCAGGTCCGTCTGCGGGAAGTCGTCCCCGATCGCCAGCAGGGGTTCGTGCGCAACGTGAGCGACGGCGTAACTCATGCAGTCGCCGAAGTTGAGGCCGGCGGGATGACGGCCACGGCCGAAACGCAGATAGGCGCGCTGGGCTGCATACGCGTGTTCCGCGGTGAATTCCGCGATCCGGAGATCGATTTCGCTCCGGAGACGGTCGAATACGGTGCGCGCCACTGCACCATGCCGGGAGGTGAGTACGACAAGGGTTTCGGTAAGCGTCGGCGCGCCGACGACGAGGTTCCGCGTGCCTGCAAGGACCGTAGCGATCCGCTCCGCAGGAGGCTCATTCTGGATCAGTGCGACGAGTGCCGATGCGTCGATGATCAAACCTATGTCCCCGTCTCGGGGTCATAGCCAAGGATCCGTTCCCGTTCGGACTTGGCGATCGGCGCGTGATCCGGCAGTAGAGGCCAGATCTCGGTGCGCATCACGTCGAGGAGGTGGGCGGCGCGGTCGGCGGCGCAGGCATCCAACACGTGCAATTGGGCGCGCAGGGCATCACGGATTGCCTGCGTCTTGTTCTGATGACCCATGCGCGTGGCCACTTCCTCGGCGAGGCGGTCCACCTCGGGATCCTTGATGTTCAGCGCCATGGGTAGAAGGTACCAATCGATGACTACCGGATACCAAAGATGGTTCGCCTCGTAAATCTTCTCAGCAGAGGCCGTGATGCCTGGGCGCGACGCCGACCGCCTGATACCCAGGCGATATGAAAGACCCGGCCCCCTGTTCAGGGGCCGGGCCTCTCCTGGGACAAGTCTCGGGGAGCCTGTTCGGCGCCCGAGGTGTCCTGTTCCCAGGGGTGGGAGAACTCAAACCTGAGAAATTGCGGCCCCGGGTGGGTGAAAGGCACCGGCTCGCTACGTTCCGGGGACGCGGACCCCAAAACGCACAGGAAGCGAGCCGGTGCCGCCCATCCCCCCAGTCGATATTCGACCGGGGGTTTGGCCTACGGGGCGCCGTTGGTTCCGGGGTTGCCCGGGGTGCCGCCGGTGCCGGCCAGACCGCCGGTGCCGCCGGTGCCGCCGGTGCCTTGCGGTCCGCCGTTGCCGCCGTCACCGCCATTGCCACCGTCACCGTTGAGCCACAGCGCGTCGCCACCGGCCCCGCCGCCGCCGCCGTTGCCGGTGAGCGACTGGGCGTTGCCGCCGTTGCCGCCGGCACCGCCGTGGCCGCCGTCGGTTGCGCCGCCGGCACCGGTGAGCACCGCGACACTGTTTCCGCTCTGGTTGACGACATAGACGGTCTTGTTGTCGGGGCTGACGGCAACTCCCCGCGGGCCGGCGCCAACGGCGACGGTGTAGAGGACCGCTTTCGTGCCAGTATCGATCACCGCAAGGGTGCCGGGGCGGAAGTTGGTGAGGTAGGCCCGGGTTCCATCCGGGCTGACCGCCACGCCGTACGTGGGAGCTGTGGTGGCGGGGGCGGTGACGTTTCCGGTGGCGACGTCGACAATCAGCACCCCCTTGCTGCCGCCTTCGTTTGTGACATACAAAGTCTTGCCGTCGGGGGTGATCGCGATATCACTCGAGTTGCTGAAACCACCGGTGTACTTCCGCGTGACGGTGCTACTGGCGACGTCGATCACCGAGACGGAAAAGTCAATGTAGTTCGTGACATAGAGCGTTGCGCCGTCGGGACTGACGGCGATTGAGTAGGGCTGGCTCGTGGTCACCGATCCGACGACCGTATTTGACAGCGCGTCGACCACCTTCACTGCACCGCCATCGCGGGAGGCGACAAACACCTGGGTGCCGTCGGGGCTGACGGCGACACCGTAGGGCCGACGCATCCCGGGGATGGTTGCGATGACGGCGTTGGTGGCGGTGTCGATCACCGACAAACTGCCCTCACCGAAGGTTCCGTCAAAACTGTTGGCGACGTATACCCGAGTGCCGTCAGGACTGATTGCGATGCCGACGGGTCGCGTCTGAACACCCACACTTGCGACCACTTCATTGTCGGCTGTATTGATCACCGATACC
>CAZRFC010000225.1:3515-7332 GCA_964598975.1 uncultured Mycobacterium sp.
CGATACCGCGTTGCGCGAGTAATTGCTGACATACGCACGGCTTCCGTCGGGGCTCAACGCGACGTAGAGGGGAACATTAAAGCCGCGAACGGTACCGACCAATTCGAGCTGCCCGCTTCCGCTACCGCCCACGCCACCCGCGCCACCGGCGCCTCCGGCACCGCCGTTGCCGGAGCGCGATCCGCCGAGTCCGCCTACGCCGCCCTGACCACCGTTGCCGCCCGCGGTCGCACCGTCGCCTTCGGCGCCGCTGCCGCCGGCACCGCCGGCACCGCCGTTGCCGGTCGCACCGCCGTTGCCGCCGTTACCGCCATTGCCGCCTGCGGTGCCGGGTGCAGCGAGAGCGTCGGTGCTGGCGTCGTAGCCGTCACCGCCGTTACCGCCGGTGCCGCCCGAAGTGGCGGCGGCTCCGTCGGTGCCGCTGGTGCCCGCGACCCCGCCGGTGCCGCCGACGCCGACGCTGCCACCGGTGCCCCCGGCACCCAAGATTCCGGGATCGCCGCCGTTGCCGCCGTTACCGCCGGTCGGGAAGGCCGCGCTGCCGTTGCCGCCGTTACCGCCGTTACCGCCGTCGGCGGCGTTACCGCCGTCGCCGGCGTTACCGCCGGATCCGTTGCGACCGTTGGTGGCGTTGCCGCCGGCACCGCCGTCACCGCCATTGCCGCCATCACCGCCCGCGCCACCCGCGCCGCCGTTGCCGGCCGGGTTGGTGGCGTCGGCGTTGGTGCCGTTGCCGCCGGCGATGCCGACTTCGCCGTTGCCGCCGTCACCGCCGTTGCCGCCGTCACCGCCGTTGCCGGACACCGTTCCGCCGTCACCGCCTCGGCCGCCGGAGCCGCCGCTGCCGCCAGAGGGGCCCCAGTTACCGTCCTCACCCGGGTCCGCGGTGACGTCGAGGGGGAAGGCGTTGCCGCCGTCGGCGCCGTCACCGCCCGCACCGCCGTTGCCGACCGTTCCAGCATTGCCGCCGTCACCGCCCCAACCGCCGCCGCCGGAGCCGAAGGCCCGGCCGCCGTCGCCGCCGTTTCCACCGTCACCGACGCTGCCGCCGTTTCCACCGTTACCGCCGTCGCCGCCGCTGCCCGAGAGGATGTCGCCCGGTTGGGCGGTGCCGACGAGGTAGGCGTTGCCGCCGGTCCCGCCGGCACCGCCGTCACCGTTGAGACCGTCGCCGCCGGCGCCGCCGCGGCCGGCCGAACCGCCGGTGGAGTAGATGTCGCCGCCCTTGCCGCCGAGGCCCCCTTGGGCGCCTTCGCCGCCGGCGCCGCCACTGCCCGCGTAGGCACTGTTGGGCGCCACCACGTACCCGGCGTTGCCGCCGTTGCCACCGCGGACGGTGCCGTTGCCGCCGTCGCCGCCGTCACCGCTGTAGGTGTCCGAGCGGTACTGCGAGACGCCGTAGCCGCCGTCACCGCCGTTGCCGCCGACGGCGCCGCCGCTGCCGCCGTTGCCGCCGTGGCCGCCCTCGGCCTCGTCGTTTCCGGCGGTCGCGTTGCCGCCGTGACCGCCGTTGCCCGCGACACCGGTGGCGCTGACGGCGTCACCGCCGTCGCCGCCCCGCCCGCCGAATGCGTAGTCATCACCATTGGTCGCCGCACCGCCAGCGCCACCGTTGCCACCGTTAACGCCGGCACCACCGTTGCCGCCGTCACCGGCCTGGACACTCGCAACGCCGGTGCCGGTGACGTTTCCGCCGGAACCGCCGTTACCGCCGTTGCCGTGGGCGCCACCGTTGCCGCCGTCACCACCGTTGCCGCCGGCGAGCGCAGTGCTGAATCCAGCGCCGCCGTCGCCGCCGTCGCCGCCGGAGTTGACCTCCAGGCCACCGGTTCCGGCGGCACCGTCGATGCCACCGGTTCCGCCGGTGCCCTTCAGACCACCGGCGCCCGCGGTGCCGGCCGCGCCCGGATCGCCTCCGTCACCGCCGCGGCCACCGTCGGGATTTGTCGCATCTCCGGAGGCGCCGTCGCCGCCGTCACCGGCCGTTCCGGCGTTGCCCCCGTCGCCACCGTCGCCGCCGTCGCCGTTGATCCCGTTGACTCCGGATCCCATTGCGGCACCGGCATTTCCGCCCGCGCCGCCCGAACCGCCGTTGCCGGCACTGGCGCCGTTGCCGCCGTTGCCGCCCATCTGCAGCGCGGCGGCTCCGGCCTGGCCGTCGGCTCCACTTCCGCCTGAGCCACCGTTGGCACCGAAACCGCCCGCGCCGCCGTTGCCGCCGTCACCGGACACCGTGCCGCCCTTGCCGCCGGCACCGCCGGCGCCGCCCGAGCCGCCATTGCCGCCGGCCGTGCCACTGATGAGGCCCGCGGCGGTCGCGGTGGTCACGGTCGCGCCGTCCCCGCCGCGGCCGGCGTTACCACCCACGCCGCCGGCACCACCCGCGCCGGCCGCACCGGCATCACCGCCGGCACCGCCTGCACCACCGCTACCACCGGCCGTGCCGGGAAGGCGGTCGAGGCGGGTGACGATGCCGGGATTCCATCCGGTGACGAGGTAGGCGAAGCTGCCGTGCGGGTCGAAGACCATTGGGTTGGCGTTGGCTGCGGCGACGGTCCCCACCACCGTGTTGGTGGTCGTGTCGATGATGTACTGACCGCTGTAGAGCGTCGTCCCATCTGGGCTGAACGCGACGGTGGCCCCGCCGGCAGGGATCGTCGTCAGAACGGCTCCCGCGGTGCCGACGGTGGTGTCGATGACGGTGACTGTGGCCGTTCCGTTGTTCTTGTTGGCCACGTAGACCCGAGAACCGTCGGCAGAGGCTGTGACCCAGTCGGGATTTGTGCCGCCGAGGCTAATCGTGCCGATGACGGTGTTCGCGCCGGCGTCGATGACCGTGGCAGTGGCGTTTGATTCTTGGGAGACATAGACCCGTCCCCCAGTCACGGCCAACCCAATCGGGTTGGGGCCAACGGTGATCGTGCCCACCACGGTGTCGGTCAGCGTGTCGATAACCGACACACTCCTGCTGAAGTAGTTGGAGACGTATGCCCGCGAGCCGTCGGCACTCAGCGCCACACCGAACGGAGCGGAACCAACTGCGACGGATTTCAACACTGTGTTGGTAGCGGTGTTGACCACTGCCACCCTGTTGCCGGAGTTGACGACCACGTAGAGCTTTGCGCCGTCAGGACTCACGGCGGCCAGTCGCAGGCCACCGCTGACACCCATTGGAATCGTCGCCACCACTTGATTGGTGGCGGTGTCGATCACTGACACCCTGCCGGTGCCGTTGTCGGTGACGTACACACGGTTGCCGTCGGGGCTGATTGCCGCGCCGAAGGGCTGCGAAAAGCCGACGATGTTGGCGACCCGGATGACACCGTTGGCATCCGCACCGGCCCCGCCGTAACCGCCGGCCCCGCCGTTGCCGCCGCGGCCTGCGACGCTGCCGCCGCGGCCGCCGTTGCCCCCGAGTCCGCCGTTGCCGCCTGCGGTAGTGGCACTGCCGGCCGCGCCGTTGCCGGCGTTACCGCCGTCACCGCCGTTGCCATAGGCGCCGCCGGCACCTCCGGCACCACCGTTGCCGCCGCGCACGCCGGCCAGTAGTGCGGTGAACCCAAGACCGCCGTTGCCGCCGTTGCCCCCCGAGGTGGCAGTGGTGCCGTCAGCACCCTTGGTGCCGTCGGCACTGGCAGTCCCGCCGCTGCCCTGCAAGCCCGCGGCCCCACCCAGACCACCGGTGCCCGGATCGCCGCCGTTGCCCCCGTTGGCGCCGTCGAGGAACGCCGCGCTGCCGTTACCACCGCTACCGCCGTTGCCACCGGCCGCGGCGTTGCCGCCCTGGCCGCCGTCACCGCCAATTCCGTTGGCGCCG
>CAZRFC010000226.1:0-472 GCA_964598975.1 uncultured Mycobacterium sp.
CGCCCCCGCCAGGTCCGGCGCCGTTCCCGGCGCCCCCGCCGCCACCCGCGCCGCTGCCCCCGCCGCCGGCGCCCGAACCTGCTCCGCCCGTCCCGGGCGCTCCGCCGCCGGGACCGCCGCCGCCTCCGTGACCCGGCCGGGTGGTGCCCTGACCGCCGGTTCGACAGTGTCGCCGCTGCCGCTTGCCGACGACCTGCGCAGCGCCGACGGACGCGATCTCCCCAGTCGCACCGACCCGATCGGTGCGGCGTTGTCCGGCGTCATCGGCGGACCGGTGGGCCGCCACGCGCTGATCGGCCGGACCCGGGTGCTCACCCCGTTGCGGGTGATGTTCCTGGTCACCTCGCTGCCGGTGTCCAGCGGTGTGGTCGCCCGCTACGTGCCGGGCGAGTCCGTGGCGGGCGTGGTCGCCGTGGTCGAGGAGCTCACCGGCTCGGGGCTGCGCGCGACGCTGGACTACCTGGGCGAGGAC
>CAZRFC010000226.1:482-4551 GCA_964598975.1 uncultured Mycobacterium sp.
GTTGCGGGTGATGTTCCTGATCGCGCTGGTTTTTCTGGCGCTGGGATGGTCCACCAAGGCGCCGTGCCTGCAGACCGTCGGCACCGGCGCGCCGGACCGGCGGGTGGCCAACTGGGAGAACCAGCGTGCCTACTACGAACTGTGCTACTCCGACACCGTGCCGATGTATGGCGCGGAGTTGTTGAGCCAGGGCAAGTTTCCGTACAAGTCGAGTTGGCCGGAACTCGATTCGGCGGGCAAGCCACGCACCCAGTACGACGGCAGTCCCGCGGTGCGCTACATGGAGTATCCGGTGCTGACCGGGCTCTACCAATACGTGTCGATGTCGCTGGCCAAGACCTACACCGCGCTGGCGAAGATGACGAAGGCGCCACTCCTCAACGGGGTCGCCGAAGTGGTGATGTTCTTCAACATCGCCGCCTTCGGCCTCGCGCTGGCCTGGCTTGCCACGGTCTGGGCGACGGCGATGCTGGCCGGTCGGCGAATCTGGGACGCCGCTCTGGTTGCCGGCTCACCGATCCTCATTTTCCAGATCTTCACGAACTTTGACGCGCTGGCAACGGGTTTGGCGATAGGCGGCCTCTTGGCGTGGTCGCGCCGCAAGCCGACGCTGGCCGGAGTCCTGATCGGGCTGGGGGTAGCCGCCAAGCTCTATCCGGCGCTGTTCGTGCTGCCGCTTCTGCTGCTGGGCATCAGGAGCGGCCGGCTGGGACAGGCCGTGCGCACGGCGGCCGTCGCCGCCATCACCTGGGTGTTCATCAACCTGCCGGTGATGCTGCTCTATCCGCGTGGCTGGTCGGAGTTCTTCCGGCTCAACGCCCGGCGAACCCAGGACATGGACTCGCTGTTCAACGTGATCAGTTCCTTCACCGGGTGGCGCGGCCTGGACCCGGCCCTGGGCTTCTGGGAGCCGCCGCTGGTGCTCAACACCGTCGTTGCGGTGTTGTTCGGATTGTGTTGTGCCGCAATCGGGTACATCGCGCTGACCGCGCCCCAGCGTCCCCGGTTGGCGCAGTTGGCCTTTCTGGTGGTCGCGGCCTTCCTGTTGGTGAACAAGGTCTGGAGTCCGCAGTTCTCGCTGTGGCTGGTGCCGCTGGCGGTGCTGGCGTTGCCGCACCGGCGGGTGCTGTTGGCGTGGATGACGATCGACGCACTGGTGTGGGTTCCGAGGATGTTCTATCTGTACGGCGAACAGAACAAGGGCCTGCCTGAGCAGTGGTTCACCGCGACGGTGCTGCTGCGGGACCTCGCCGTGGTCGGTCTCGTCGCCCTGGTGATCCGCCAGATCTACCGTCCCACCGAGGATCTGGTCCGCTGGGACGGGCGCATCGACGACCCGTCCGGCGGGGTGTTCGACGGTGCCGCGGACTCGTTCCCCAACAGGTGGCCCCAACGGCTGCGGCCCCGGCATCGACAGGAGGGATGGGATGCGCGTCGCGATAGCGCTGTTCCCGCGTAACACCGCACTGGACTCGATCGGACCCTACGAGGTGCTGCAACGGGTCCCGTGCATCGACGTCGTCTTCGTCGGCCACCGCAAGGGCGAGGTCCGCACCGACAACGGAATGCTCGGCCTGATATGTGATGCCACCTTCGATGAAGTCATCGACCCCGATGTCCTGCTGGTGCCCGGCGGGGTCGGCACCCGTTCGCTTCTGCGTGACGAGGAGATGCTCGACTGGATTCGCCAGGTACACCAACAGACGCTGTTCACCACCTCGGTGTGCACCGGCAGTCTGGTTTTGGCCGCCGCCGGACTGCTCGACGGGCTGACCGCGACCACGCACTGGGGCGCCCAGGACATCCTGTCCTCGCTGGGGGCGGTCTACACCCCGCAACGTGTCGTCGAGCACCTGCCGCAGCGGATCATTACCGCCGCTGGGGTGTCCAGCGGAATCGACATGGCCCTGCGACTGGTCGAACTGCTCGTCGACCGGCAGGCCGCCGAGGCCAGCCAGTTGATGATCGAGTACGACCCCGAGCCGCCGTTCGATGCCGGGGATCTGGCCAAAGCCTCCGAGGCGACCAGGTTGCTGGCGGTTGAGTACTTCGGTCAGCGCGACTGATTTCGCTGTTCAGGGGACCCTACGGTAACCTGAGCCGGTTGCCGACGCAGGCGACCCTCCTGCCACGCCATACGGGTGTGGCCGCACACGACCATAGGAGGTGATGAGGTTTCCATGCGTCAATACGAAATTATGGTCATTCTCGACCCCACTCTTGATGAGCGCACCGTCGCCCCGTCCCTGGACACGTTCCTCAACGTGATCCGCGGTGACGGCGGGACTGTGGAGAAGGTGGATATCTGGGGCCGCCGCCGGCTGGCCTACGAGATCGCCAAGCACGCCGAGGGCATCTACGCCGTCGTCGACGTGAAGGCAGAGCACAAGACCGTGTCCGAGCTCGACCGTCAGCTGAACCTGAACGAGTCGGTGCTGCGGACCAAGGTGATGCGGACCGACAAGCACTGACCACAGTGGATGACGTGCCCGGGTTGTCGTAGCTGCTACGTACGCTCGGTCTACATCCACCCACTTCCCAGGAGGACATTGTGGCCGGTGACACGACCATCACCGTCGTCGGAAACCTGACGGCTGACCCTGAACTGCGGTTCACCCCGTCCGGTGCCGCCGTCGCCAACTTCACCGTGGCCTCGACGCCGCGTATCTACGACCGCCAGAGCGGGGAGTGGAAGGACGGCGAGGCGCTGTTCCTGCGCTGCAACATCTGGCGCGAGGCCGCCGAGAATGTGGCGGAGAGCCTCACCCGCGGTTCTCGGGTGATCGTCACCGGCCGGCTCAAGCAGCGTTCCTTCGAGACCAAAGAGGGCGAGAAGCGCACCGTCATGGAGGTCGAGGTCGAGGAGATCGGCCCGTCCCTGCGCTATGCGACCGCCAAGGTCAACAAGGCCAACCGCGGCGGTGGAAGCGGCGGCTTCGGCGGCGGCGCACCCAGTGGTGGTGGCGGTTCCCGAGGCAATGCGGCTGCGGCGCAGGACGATCCGTGGGGCAGCGCGCCCGCATCGGGTTCGTTCGGCGGTAATGACGACGAACCGCCCTTCTGACATTTGACCCGCGCCTCGCGCGCGAACCACTCAGAGAACGAAAGAGACTGACAGATGGCTAAAGCCAAACCAACCAAGCGCCGTCCGGCCCCGGACAAGCCGATCAAGACCCGCAAGTGCGTGTTCTGCTCGAAGAAGGGCAGGACCCAGAACATCGATTACAAGGACACCGCTCTGCTGCGCACCTACATCAGCGAGCGCGGCAAGATCCGCGCCCGCCGGGTGACCGGGAACTGCGTGCAGCATCAGCGCGACGTCGCCATCGCCGTTAAGAACGCCCGCGAGGTTGCCTTGCTGCCGTTCACCTCGGCGACCCGCTAGAAACGGAGCGAAACCATGAAGCTGATTCTCACTGCTGAGGTCGAGCACCTCGGAGCCGCCGGCGACACCGTCGAGGTCAAGGACGGCTACGGCCGCAACTTCCTGCTGCCACGCGGGCTGGCCATCGCCGCCACCCGCGGCGCCCAGAAGCATGTCGACAGCGACCGCCGCGCACAGGACGCCAAGACCGTGCGCGACCGCGCCCATGCCGACGAGATCAAGGCCGCCATCGTGGCCCTGGGTCCCGTCGCACTGGCCGTGAAGACTCACGACTCCGGCAAGCTGTTCGGCTCGGTGACCGCCAACGACATCGTCGTGGCGATCAAGAAAGCCGGCGGCCCGAACCTCGACAAGCGCACGGTGCGTCTGCCCAAGGCCCATATCAAGGAGACCGGCAGCCACACGGTGGGCGTGCATCTGCACCCCGAGGTCGACGTCGACGTCACCCTTGAGGTCGCCGCTCAGGGCTAGACAACAGGTCGTACGAAATCCCCGGTGGTGGCCTCGGCCGCCCCGGGGATTTTTCTTGTTCCTGGCGAATTGAGCGCGCTGGGCTGATCACAGTTAACGTCACCTGCCGTTAACTCGTTGCCTATGCAACGGCAATGCAACACGCCCGGAACGGCAACTTGAACCGACACGCCGTCCGACTTCTCATCCACAACCACACAGGGCCATTACCCT
>CAZRFC010000226.1:4561-7327 GCA_964598975.1 uncultured Mycobacterium sp.
ATAGCGATCCACAAGTTGTCCCCAGGCCGCCAACACTGTTGTGCGCAGGTATCCACAAGCCACTAACAGGTTGGTCAACAGGGCCGGTTTGCGCCCGCGCCAGCAACATCTAACGTTCCCCTGGGCGCTGGTGGCCGAGAGCTTCGGATTCCGTCGTTGTCGGTGCCGCAACTTATCGTGAAACGCAGTTGTTCGAACTGAGGTTCGACCAGCGTGGTTCATGCCAGCAAGGCAGAGAAGGAGGTGCGGCAGCCCCGATGGCCGTCGTAGATGACCTTGGACAACAAGGACCCCCCTCGTCCCCGCCGGCCGAGGATTTCGGTCGCCAGCCCCCGCAGGACCTCGCTGCCGAGCAGTCGGTGCTCGGCGGCATGCTGCTGAGCAAGGACGCCATCGCCGACGTGCTCGAGCGGCTGCGACCTGGAGATTTTTACCGCCCCGCCCACCCGACCGACTACGACGCGATCCTGGACCTCTACGGCCGCGGTGAGCCGGCCGACGCGGTCACCGTGGCTGCGGAGTTGGATCGCCGCGGCCTGCTGCGCCGCATTGGCGGCGCCCCGTATCTACACACCCTGATCTCGACGGTGCCCACCGCCGCCAATGCCGGCTACTACGCCGGCATCGTGGCCGAGAAGGCGCTGCTGCGCCGCCTGGTCGAAGCCGGCACGCGGGTGGTGCAGTACGGCTACGCCGGCGCCGAGGGGGCCGACGTCAACGAGATCGTCGACCGCGCGCAGGCCGAGATCTATGACGTCACCGAGCGCCGTACCGCCGAGGACTACGTTGCGCTCGAGGAACTGCTGCAGCCGACGATGGACGAGATCGACGCCATCGCCTCGGCGGGCGGGATCTCCCGGGGTGTTCCCACCGGGTTCACCGAACTCGACGAGGTGACCAACGGACTGCACCCGGGTCAGATGATCGTGGTGGCGGCCAGGCCTGGTGTCGGCAAGGCGCTCAAGCTCGATACTCCACTGCCGACCCCGACTGGCTGGACCACGATGGGCGAGGTCAAGGTTGGGGACTGGCTGATCGGCGCGGACGGCAAGCCGACGCGCGTGGTGGCCGCGACAGACGTCATGTACGGCCGGCCTTGCTTTGAGGTCGAATTCTCCGATGGCTCGGTGATCGTGGCGGATGCGGAGCATCAGTGGCTGACGGATACCCGTGCCTCCCGCAAGTCGGCGCAAGCGGCCGCCGTGGGCTACCACCGGTACAAGAATCAGCGCACGTTCGCCGCGATCCGCACTACGCAAGAGATCTTGGAGACACTGCGGTGCGCGACGGTTGATCGCAGGCTGAATCACTCGGTGACTAATGCCAGCCCCTTGCAGGCGCCGGAGGCCGACCTTCTGGTTCCGCCGTACACCTTGGGCGCTTGGCTCGGGGACGGGACCAGCGCGGCTGCGCAGATCACATCCGCCGATCCGGAAATCATCATGCAGATCGAGGCAGAGGGCTTCGAGGCGCATAGATCGACCGCGGCGAAGTATCGCTACCAACTCCGTCTGCCGAGCACGCCCGCTGTTCAGGCGCGGGAATGCGTCGTGTGCGGGCAGTCGTTTGTCCCGCAGACGAGTCAGGTGCGCACATGTGGTCGCACATGCGGCGGCAAGGCCCGGTTCCTCTCAGCGCCCGTGGCGTCTCCTACGTGTCCTCGATGCGGTCAGCCCTCCTGCGGACTGGAACTCTGCCAGGCGTGCCGCAATGCCTTCGGTACTTTGCAGGCTCGGCTCCGGACTCTCGGAGTCTTGAACGCCAAGCACATTCCGCAGGAGTATCTGCGTGCTTCCGAACCTCAACGGCGAGCGCTGCTGGCCGGCTTGTTGGACACCGACGGCACCGTCACGGCGGGCGGAACGATCCGATTCTGCGTGACCGATCAGCGATTGGCAGACGACGTCTTCGAGCTCATCGTCAGCCTCGGCTACCGGTGCCACCGCGCGACCAAGAGGGTTCGCGGACGCACGGAGGCGAGTTCGACGGCCTATATCCTGAACTTCTCGACCGAAGACGAGGTTTTCCGGCTTCATCGGAAGAACTTGGCGCACAAGGAACGGCGTGCGAACGTGGGCACGGCCCGTTGCCGTTCGCGATTCATCACCGACGTCCGGCCGATCGCCAGCGTTGCTGTTCGTTGCGTCCAGGTCGACAATGTCGATCACATGTATCTGGCTGGCCGCGCCATGATCCCGACCCACAACTCAACCCTCGGCTTGGACTTCTTGCGGTCGTGCTCGATCAAGAACCGTATGGCCAGCGTGGTGTTCTCGCTGGAAATGAGCAAGACCGAAATCGTCATGCGCATGCTCTCGGCCGAGGCGAAAATCAAACTGGCCGATATGCGTTCAGGCCGGATGAGCGATGACGACTGGACCCGGCTGGCGCGGCGGATGAGCGAGATCAGCGAGGCCCCGCTGTACATCGATGACTCCCCGAATCTCACGATGATGGAGATCCGGGCCAAGGCGAGGCGGCTTAAGCAGAAGGCCGACCTTCGCCTCGTGGTGATCGACTACCTCCAGCTGATGACCTCTGGCAAGAAAGTCGAATCCCGCCAGCAGGAAGTCTCGGAATTCTCCAGGCAGCTCAAGCTTTTGGCCAAGGAAATAGACGTACCCGTGGTGGCGATGAGCCAGCTGAACCGCGGCCCCGAGCAGCGCACCGACAAAAAGCCGATGCTGTCGGATCTCCGCGAGTCCGGTGCCATCGAGCAGGACGCCGACATGGTGATCCTGCTGCACCGCCCCGACGCCTTCGAGC
>CAZRFC010000227.1:0-7242 GCA_964598975.1 uncultured Mycobacterium sp.
CGCTTTCGTCTATCGCTTCCGCCCTCCGCTTCAATCGGGCGACTTCGATTCTTCGCTTTAGTTCCGCATCTGCTTCTGTAAATATCAAATCCCGTTTTGCAATCTCCGCTGCCGCTGTATCCCCAGCTGGTGTTCCGGTGCCGTGCTCCTTCAGTTGTTTCCGAAACGCCGCAAGGCTGTTGGCATGATTCCGATGGGCTTGGGCAAGATCTGCGTCAGACCAATCACCGAACCGATTACCCTCAATGGGGGCGGACGCGCGATTCAGCCGTGAAATTGTTTCTCTCCTCAATTCACCCAGTCGTTTAGATTGCGAATGCAGCGGCTTGATTTCATTTTCTGTCGCCACATTTGCATATTGTTCCTTCGCCCCCACCCGCACCTGCGCCACCTGCTCACTGTCCGGCGGGGCCGCGTCCGTCCACCCGGCCTGACCTACCCGCGTGACGCCGGCCGGTTGGCCCTCCTTGTACCGCGCCAGCCCGCCGCCCTGCGGGAAGCGGAACGACTCGTCACCCGTCGCCAGTTCCTCCTGCGTGGGCTCCCGCTGCGGGTAGTCACCTTGCCCTTCGGTCGCGTCCGGCGTCGTCTGGGACATGCGGGCGTCGAGTGCCGCAGCCCGCTGCTCGTCGGGGGTTAGTTCCGCGTCCATCCGCTCGGCCTGCGAGAGTTGCGGCACGCTCCCCCGTGCGTGACTCAACAGTGCATCCACATACCCTTGCTTCACTCGCTTCCCGCCCAGCTTCGCCATCAGCGCTTCGCGGTGCAGGCGCAGTTCCGCCAGCGTCATGGCCGGGAGGTGATCCGCCAGGTCGCGCACGTCGTCCGCCGTGATCTCGCCGAACGATCCGACCCGGTGCAGGATCTCCCGCGCCTTGTCCTTCGACGCCTGCCGCGTCTTTCGCCGCTGCGCCGTCTGGTGCTTCGCCTCGCCCCGCTTCGTCCGCCCCACGTCTACTTCGCCCGAAATCGCCGCGTCGAGTTTCTTCCGCTGCTCCGGATTCGTGACCCGCTTCCGCAACTCCTCAGCCTTCGCCGGGTCGCCCTGAGCTGCCTGGATCGCGTTCTTCGACACGAACCGCCCGTGATCGTCGCGCGGGTGCTTGTCTGAGTCGAACGCCTTTTCCACCGCGTTCTCGTCGCCCGGCTCGCCGTCGTCCATCGCGTCCACGATGCGATCGAGCCCGGCCTGCACGTCGCCACCCGATTCCGCCGCCTCAATCGCGTGGTCCAGCATCGCGATCAGGGCGGAAGCGTGCGGGTCACCATCGTGGTTGTCGCCACCGTCAAGCGGTATCGTCGTCTTTTCCTTGTCGCGGTTACTAAACACGACAGAGTGAACGGTTTCCCGCAACGTCGTTCGCGGGTATCCCATCTTTGCCACGATACCCTTTGCCTTGCCCGCCTTGACGTAGGCAACTGTGGCGTGTGGCTTGTAGTCCGCGTGCGTGTCCGTGTGTGGCAGGTCCGCGAGATCGGCGTTGAGTTTCTTCAGCCCATCGCTTTCGACCGGCAGGATAATCACGTCGTAGTCTTTCCCAGAATCAGCACCCGCAAAAAAGTCCGGTTTGCCAAACGTCATCTTGATCGGACCAAACCGCTCAACAATCGGCCGAACCTCTTCGGCGTCATCGGTGTGCAACCCGTACCGAACGGTTACGTGGTAGTCTGTTTCGCGGGCGTCTTCTGACAAATCCTCGTCACGAATCTGGGCCTGCATGTGGTTGAGTTGGTCAACCACTGGCCCCTTGAGATTCACCATTGCGCAACTGAACTTCGGGTTCGCCGCTCGCAGTGCGTCCGCCACCGCCGCGCCGTCCGGCAATTCGCCGTCGAGTTCGAACGCCTCGGCCAGCAGCGCCAGCACGTCGGCCAGCGCTTCGCCCGCCTCAGCGTAGGGGTCGGTGTTCTCGTCCACAGCTTTCCCGGTCCCCGTGTGCGTCCTCACCCAACTCACCGCCTTCGCCAGCACATGAGCCGCCAGACGTGCGCCAATCGTGCCACTGATCCCCGTCGCGTCCCGGAATGCGTCCGGCGTATCGTGGCCCGCGACACCACTCGTGACCGGCTTGTAGCCGAGCGTTTTCAGGTCGTCGGGGTGGTCCCCGATCGTCGTCAAAATGTGTTGGACCTTGAGTAGTGCGGGGGTCGCCAGTACCAACCGTTCGTGAACCTTCTGGGCGACACTCAACACCGCGTCTTTGACGGCGGCCCACTGACCCGCGGGAACGTGGGCGTGCAACCCGTCGAGCAGGTAGTCCGCGTCCGGGGCGGGTACGGACGGAGCACGGTCGCCACGAGCACCGCCAGAGCCAGCAGCACCAGCCCCACGGGGAGCAGTACCAGACTCATCGCGATCCGCAGCACCAGCCCCATCACCTTCCCCCTTTGCCGCGAACTTGCCGTGGTCCCGCTTGTGCTTGCTCTCGTCCCACTCGGCCTTGAATAGTGCCGTCGTACCGTTAAGTTCCTTGAGCCGGTGCAGGCGCTCAAGCAATGCGTCAAACTTCGCCTCGGCCTTCCGTTGGCCAAGGCGGTACGCCTTCCGGCACGCCTTCGCGAGTTCGGTTTCCGTAAGTCGGTAGACCTTGCCGCCCATGTGTCACGTCCCCTCGTCTACCGCTGGTACATACCCCGTGCGTCCGTCCCGCCGCCACCGCGCGATTAACCCACCACACAGCGGACACAGGTAATCCAGCAACGTCGGCTCGCCCTTGATCTCGCGCACGTCCGCGAAGTAATACTCACCCGTGCACTTCCGACACCGCTTCCGCTTTTCCAACGTGGGATGCCGTGGCGCGGGACTGGTCACGGGTCAGCCCTCTAGCGACTTGAGCACCTTCGCCACCACCGCACGCACACCGCGCCGCTTCCGCTTGCGCCGCAGACCCATCTGGGGCGGACCTACCAGCGCCCCGCCGTCGGCCAGCGTGAGCGAAGACATGGCTTTTGCGACACCCGGCCGCGGCGCGAGACTACCCCGCCCCATCTCATTCTTCGGTCGCGGCGGACCGGGCTCGCCACCACCCAGCGCCGCGACCATGTCCTCCAGCCCGCCGCCCTGGTCCGGTTGGGGTTGCTGCGCCTGCTGTTGCTGGGCCGCGAGCTCCTGCTCCTTCATCGCCACATAGACCGACACCGGAACGTCACCGCCCTCCACCGGGTCCAGATCGTCCTTCGCGCGACTCTCGTTGTAGGTGATCGTGCCGTTCGAACACTGCCGCTGATGCACCTTTTCGGTCAACTCGTGGTCGTTGATCGGCCGCGGCTTGATTCGCAGAATGAACTCGTCTGGATACGTCTCCCACGGATCGCAGAACTCGCGGTCCATCCACACGGCCATCCGGTTCAGGTAGTCTTCCTGCCGGTCGTAGAACTGCTGGCGCGCCGCGAACCCTTCGGCGTAACTCCCCGAGTCGCCCAGCCCCGCAATGATTTTCGGCACGCCGAACAGCGCTAGCACAAACTCCAGGGTTTGACTCCACCCCTGCGCGTAGTCCATCTCCTTCGGTGTGCTGCTGATTGTCCGAATGTCGAACTTGTCGCTTACCCCAATCTCGGGCGACAGAATCCCCAGCCGCCGCGCCTTGTCCGCTCCCATGTGGCGGGATTCCATCTTCTCCTTCAACCGCTCGGCGTTCTCCGGCGACAGACCCGGCGCGATAATCACCGTGTCCAAGTTCAGCCCGCGGTCCATCGCGCTCTTGCGGCTGACCTCGACCGCATCGAACACATCGAGTTGCACCGCGCCGGCCGTCAGCGGGCTCCACCCGTCCCAGTCGATGATTGGGTGCGGGTCGATGAACCGCGCCACGTCCTCACCGGGAATCACCGCGCCGGCCGCGCCGAGTCCCGCGGGCAACATCCCCATCCACCCCGGCGAGCGGTACGGATTGATCCGCCACGCCCCGCGCGGATACTGGCTCGTGACCTGATAGAGTGGGTACAGGAACGGCGTGCGGAGCGCCCAGAGTTGCACCGGCTTCGCAGGGTTGGCCTCACTGCCGATCTTCCACACCGGCCCGACGCCCGTGAGTCGGTTTTGCAGTACAACGCGAGCCGCGAACTCGCCCATCGACTCATTGGGGTTCGGCTTGCGGATCAGCTGCGAAAGGGGATGGTCGTAGTCCTCGAATGGCGTGTAGTCCTCGTCGCGGCCCTGCGACTGCCCCTTGTTCGCGGACTTTGCCACGACGTTGGGGCCGAATGTGGTTTTCCCTTTCGGCTTGCGATTGCGGCGCAGGAGTTGGTACGACGCCCCGCCCACGAGGTCCATGATCGCGCGAATCGCGATGTATGGGACCGACCGGAAGTGTTCGACCTGGCGCAGCCGGTTGTCGGACCACGAGCCCGGCGCGTTGCGCTCGAGGGTATCGCGGAACGCGGCCGCCGTGACGAAATCGGCCTTGCCCGGCTTGGCACGCGCCGCCGGGTCGAACTGCAGGTCACTGTAGACCGTGCTGCTATAGATGGTCGCCGGGAACGTGTTTGACCGCGCGGGTGTGCCCATGCTGTGCAGTGTGAGCCACAGCAAGGGAACTTACCCGCTAGACGGGCAGTAGACGATATTGGGAATGTGTCGTCCGCTCAATGCGGTAAAACTGCCCGTCGGTGAATTGCACGCGGTTGAACCCGTGTGGGTCACGGACGAACTGCGCCGTGTTCGTGCTGGTGATTAGCAGGCACTCGGGCGCATGATCGCCAACCGGGTTCGCGTTGACCTTGCCAATTTGCTCAGGCCGGAACATCCCATCACCTCACACGTAGACCTTGGTTTCGCCCGCGCCTCGCCACAAGGCCAGCGCCACCGCGTCCCCCGCGTCTGTGGATCGGCCAATGCGCTCCCGAATGTCGTCCTTGCTCTCGACCTTGAGCCCGCCCGCGCCCATCGCGTACCGCGGGGCCGTCAGATCGGCCTTCAGTTCCGCGTCCGGCGGGATCGCCAGCCGTGTCTCTGGCGGCCCGCCCTCGGGGTCCAACAACGTCCGGACGTGCCACATCATCGCCGCACGAACGTTCAGGAACTTCAGCGTCGGTATCCGCGGATCGCGCCACCCGGTGGCATTGGACACGATAACCGCCTCGACCCCGACGAGCGACAGCAGTTTCGCAGTGTCCACCACGGTCTTACCAATCCCGATCGCGTCCACGTTGGTGCGCACGCCCTTCACCCCGCCGCCGGCATTGAGGATGAGCGGCACCAGATCCTTGCCCTCGTGGATCTCGCGGCCCGGCTTGCGCACGAGTCGCCCGACCGTCGCCCCCTTCGCCGGGTCCGCGTTCCCGTGCCGCGGTGCGACCGCGGCCACGTCTTGACCGCCCATCGAGGGATCCACGCCGACGGCCACGACCGGCCCCGGTGACCGCATCCGTTCCGCCCACCGCTGCACCGCCGCGTCAACCCACCGAGACGGAATGAGTTGCCATCGGTCGTCCTGCCGCGACGCCCCGAAATCCCCTTCCAAGTAAATGGAGCGGAGCGGCTCCGGCAAAGTCGCCAAGGTGTTCTGGTAGCCGGTCGCCACGAGCACGTCCAGCATTTCACCGGGTATGAATGACCGGCTCCGGGGCGTGTACGTCTTACCCTTGAACGCGACCGGCGTGGCGTCGGGAAACTCCTGCTCTGTGCCGTCAATGGTCGTGTAGTACCGCAACTCCGCGGGACCGGCGCGGTTCCCGGCCTTCGGGTCCAGCCACGCCCGCCACCGCTTGATGACCCACTCGCCCTCGGCCGTGGTCGGGGGGTTGGACGCCGCGACCACCCGGCATCGTTGGTACGGGGTCGTCGTCCGGTTCCACCCGTTCACGAACAGGTAAACGCTTTCCGGGAAGTCAACGACCTCGTCCCACGCCTTGAGGTCGTGGCTCCGGCCCTTATACTTCTGCTTGTCCTTCTCGTCCTTGCACCCGGCGAACTCGATGGTGCGCCCGTCCGACGTGGTGAGCAAACCGCCGTACCCGCTCCCGCGCCAGCGGTCGCCCGGACGCAGGAGTTCGCGAGCCCGCGACGTGGCCTCCTGGAGTTGCGTGGCCTCGCGCCGAAGGAACAGCGTCTTACGGTGCCGAGTCAGCCCCAAGCCGATAAGCAAGTCCGACTTGCCGGCCCCCGCCTTGCCGCCAAAAAACAGTTCATCCGCCGGGTTATTGCACGCCACCGCCTGGGCCCCCGGCAGACTCGTCCACGGCAGGTGGGGCTTGAGTTTCTCCCGCAGTTCCCGAATCTCGTCCGGGGCGAGCGAGTCGAGACGCGAGATGAGTGTCGATAAGAGCGAGCCATCCGGCGACATCTTCCGTTTCCTTCTCGCCCGGTAAGACGCCGTGCAGGTGTTCGTACAGTTTGGTCAGCGATCCTTCCTTGCCGTGTAACTCGATTTCGGTGCGGTACTCGACCTCGGTGAGCTCGCCGCGGGTCCGCTCGGTCCGGGTCTGCTTGACCTTCTTGACGGCGCGGAGCGCGGACCGGGGGACGCCGGGCGCAACATCAAGCCTCCCGTCTTTGCCAACGACATAGTCCGTCAAGTCTGACGTTCCGAGTACCGCCCACTCCCGCACGATGTCCGGCACAGTCGCCTTGAGCCGCCGGGCCTGAACGCCCCAGATTCGCCGTAAAGTCTCACGGATTAGAGGTTTTTGGAGCATTCTTTTGGCGTAGTCCGACGCGCCGAAGTACGCCCCCTTGTAACCACTGGCGTAGGCGGAACGAACCCCGTTCCGGTCTTTGGCGTATTCTTCGCAAAACCGGATTTGTTGCGAACTTAGTTTGGCAGCACCCTTTGCCATGTACCAGCACCCTACCCCGCCCCGCGGGAACTTGCGGGACCGTCGTCGCGAAGGTCGTCCGGTATCCACTCGTCGGTATCGGGGTTGTCGTCGGTTGGCGGGTCGTCCGGCGGATCAGGATCGCGTTTCACGTTTCACCTCCAACGTGTTTCGGATTGCCACGGCGATACGCTCCGAATCCATCGGCTCCGCCTGCACACGGAGTTGATCATCAATCACGTACCAGCCTTCGCATTCAATTTGCGGCAAGTCGCCTTTGCTCATATACACAACCTCAAGACGCGGGTTCACTTGCCCTTCCCCCCGAACTCCAGGAACGCCGCAGCCGCCGCACGGATCGCGGCCTGCTCGGTCGGATACCATGCACCGTTTTGCCCTAGGATGTTAGGTTTTCCAGGTAGGTGATTGAACACCGCCGTTGGTAATCCGCTCTTTTCCTGGTTGCCTCGCCACCACCACCAA
>CAZRFC010000228.1:0-7223 GCA_964598975.1 uncultured Mycobacterium sp.
GAAGGCCGCCGAGGACGCCAAGGACGAGATCGAGGAACTGCTGCGCGGCGCGGACATGGTGTTCGTCACCGCCGGCGAGGGCGGCGGCACCGGCACCGGCGGCGCCCCGGTGGTGGCCAACATCGCCCGCAAGCTCGGCGCCCTCACCGTCGGTGTCGTCACCCGGCCGTTCTCCTTCGAGGGCAAGCGCCGCGCCGGCCAGGCCGAGGCCGGGATCACCGCGCTGCGCGAGAGCTGCGACACCCTGATCGTGATCCCAAACGACCGGCTGCTGCAGATGGGCGACGCCAACGTCTCGCTGATGGACGCATTCCGCAGCGCCGACGAGGTGCTGCTCAACGGCGTCCAGGGCATCACCGACTTGATCACCACCCCGGGCCTGATCAACGTGGACTTCGCTGACGTCAAAGGCGTCATGAGTGGGGCCGGCACGGCACTGATGGGCATCGGCTCGGCCCGTGGCGACGGCCGCGCGCTGAAGGCCGCCGAGATGGCGATCAACTCCCCACTGCTTGAGGCGTCGATGGAAGGCGCTCAGGGCGTGCTGATGTCCATCGCCGGCGGCAGCGACCTCGGTCTGTTCGAGATCAACGAAGCGGCGTCCCTGGTTCAGGAGTCTGCGCATTCCGAGGCCAACATCATCTTCGGCACGGTCATCGACGACTCGCTCGGTGACGAGGTGCGGGTCACGGTGATCGCGGCCGGCTTCGACGCCAACAGCGCGAGCCGCAAGCCGATCATCATCGGCGAGGCGACCACCGGCCCTGCCAGCACCCCGGAGGCTGCCGCGGTCGCGGCGCCGGTTCCGCCCGCTCCGACGATCTCGACCACCCACACCTTCGCGACTGCCGCTGCCGGTCAGGTGAACAACTCGCCGCTGTTCGAACCGCTGGAGCCGCTGACCGCGGTATCGGCGCGGACCAACGGGTCATCACCGTTCGGCGACGATGACGACGACGTGGACGTGCCGCCGTTCATGCGGCACTGAACGCGGGCAGGTCGGGGTGACTGTTCGCATCCGCCGCGTCACCACCACCCGAGCCGGCGGGGTGTCCGCGCCGCCTTACGACTCGTTCAACCTGGGTGATCACGTCGGCGACGACCCGGCCGCGGTGGCGGCCAATCGCAAGCGGCTGGCCGCCGCGATCGGCTTGGCTGCCGACCGCGTGATCTGGATGAACCAGGTTCACTCCGCCCACGTCGAGGTCGTCGACGGGCCGCGCACGAAATCCCTCGACGGCACCGATGCGTTGGTGACCAGCCAGCCGGGACTGGCGCTCGCCGTGGTGACCGCCGATTGCGTTCCGGTCCTGCTGGCCGATGCCCGTGTCGGCGTGATCGGTGCCGCCCACGCCGGACGGGTGGGGGCCGCCAACGGTGTAGTGCGGCGCACCCTGGAGGCCATGCTCGCCCAGGGCGCGCATCCCGCTGACATCTCGGCGCTGCTCGGCCCTTCGGTCAGCGGGCCGAACTACGAGGTTCCCGCCGAGATGGCCGACGAGGTGGAGGCCAAACTGCCGGGCAGTCGGACCACCACGCCGCGCGGCACCCCGGCACTGGACCTGCGCGCGGGCATCGCCCGCCAACTCGCCGAGCACGGCGTCACCGCCATCGACCTCGATCCCCGGTGCACCGTCGCTGACCCCGCTCTGTTCAGCCATCGCCGCGACAACCCGACCGGGCGGTTGGCCTCACTCATCTGGATGGAGTAGATGACGGGCGACTCCGGGGATGTGGCCGCCGAGCGGCTAGCCGAATTGACGGCCAACCTCGCCGCTGCGCGGGCCCGGCTGGCGCGGGCGGCCGAGGCCGCCGGGCGAGCCGCCACCGACGTCATGCTGCTCCCGGTCACCAAGTTCTTCCCGGCCGGCGACGTGGCCATCCTGTGGCGGCTCGGGTGCCGGAACTTCGGCGAGTCCCGGGAGCAGGAGGCGGCGGCGAAGATCGCCGAATTCGACCGTCTGGTCCGGCCCGCCGCGCAGGACGACAACGGCCGGGTCCGCTGGCATATGGTCGGTCAGATTCAGCGCAATAAGGCCAAACACATTGCGGCATGGGCCGATACCGTGCACTCGGTGTCGACCGACAAAGTCGTCGACGCTCTCGACAACGGTGCCCGGGCGGCTCTTGCCGACGGGCGAAGGCGCGATCCGTTGCGAGTATTCGTACAGATCAGTCTCGATGGGGACACCCTTCGCGGGGGAATCGACATCGGCGATCCGGCGGCGGTGGACCGGATCTGCGCCCGGATCGCCGAGGCCGAGGCGCTGAACCTCGTCGGATTGATGGCGGTGCCGCCATTGGGGGCGGACCCCGACACCGCTTTCGCGGCGCTGGCCGAGGAGCATCGACGTGTCCGGGTCGATCACCCGAGTGCCAGCGAACTTTCGGCCGGGATGTCGGGCGACCTCGAAGCCGCGGTGCGACACGGCTCAACGTGTGTGCGTGTCGGTACGGCGCTTATGGGCAAACGTCCTCTAACGTCTCCCTGAGTAGTCACTCCAGTCACAGGTTCATCACGAACACCGCGAAACACAGACACTCAGCTTGAGAAGGGTCACGAGGATGAGCACTCTGCACAAAGTCAAGGCGTACTTCGGCATGGCGCCAATGGATGACTACGAAGACGAGTACTACGAGGACGACGACCGCGAGACCACCCGCGGCCGCGGCTTCTCCCGGCGTGGCGCCGACCGCTTCGCCGACGAGGGCTACGACGAGGGTCGCCCCGGCGGCCGGTACGACGACGTCCGGGCCGCGGGCCGCTACGACGATCCCCGGATGGGGCATGACTACGACGATCGCGATGCCGACTACCCGCCGACCGGCGGGTTCCGCGCCGGCGGCTACGCCGACGAGCCGCGGTTCCGGTCGCGCGAATTCGACCGGCCGCACACGCCGCGATTCGGGCCGATGCGCGGGTCCACCCGAGGTGCCCTGGCGATGGATCCCCGGCGGATGGCCATGCTCTTCGAAGAGGGCAGCCCGCTGTCGAAGATCACCACGCTGCGCCCCAAGGACTACAACGAGGCCCGTACCATCGGCGAGCGTTTCCGTGACGGTCAGCCGGTGATCATGGACCTGGTGTCGATGGACAACGCCGATGCCAAGCGGCTGGTGGACTTCGCCGCCGGACTGGCCTTCGCGCTGCGCGGATCGTTCGACAAGGTCGCCACCAAGGTGTTCCTGCTGGCGCCGGCCGACGTCGATGTCACCGCCGAAGAGCGGCGCCGGATCGCCGAAGCTGGTTTCTACAGCCATCAGTGACCGGCCGGTGACCGTGGGGCTCGGGCTCCGGAGTCGGTAGGCTGTCGTCGCGTTGATTGGTGACCGGCCCGGGTCGGCCCGTTTTCGCAACCGACTCCGACGCGAAGGATCAGCCTGAGGTGAAGCCGTTCTTTGAGATTCTCGGCTTTGCGCTATTCGTGTTCTGGTTATTGCTGATCGCTCGGATCGTGGTCGAGTTCATCCGGTCATTCAGCCGGGATTGGCATCCGCGGGGGGTGACGGTGGTGATCCTTGAGGCGATCATGACGGTCACCGATCCGCCGGTGAAGCTGCTCCGGCGAATCATTCCGCAGCTCACCATCGGTGCGGTGCGACTGGACTTCTCCATCATGGTCTTGCTCTTCCTAGCCTTCCTGGGCATGCAACTGGCCTTTGGCGCGGCCGCCTGAGGCCGCAGAAGTGGGCTTTCGGAGTCTTCGCCACGGTTGGCTGAACTCTGAAAATCGTTCTTAATTCGGTGCATCTCTGCAACCCGCGGGTCTGGTGTGACAGGATGGACGCCAGTTACAGTTCGGAGCGACCAGGAGACAGGCTCTACACTGCAGAGCGGTCCAACCACCCACCGTCTGAAGATCGGAAGGGGCAGACATGCCACTGACACCGGCCGACGTGCACAATGTGGCGTTCAGCAAGCCGCCCATCGGCAAGCGTGGCTACAACGAGGATGAGGTCGACGCCTTCCTCGACCTGGTCGAGAGCGAGCTTGCGCGCCTGATCGAGGAGAACGCCGATCTGCGCCAGCGGGTGGGAGAGCTCGACTCCGAACTATCTTCGGCGCGCTCCGGGGTGGTGCAGACGCAGGTCGTCCCGTTCCAGCAGCCCGAGCCCGAGCCGATCGTGCACACGGTCGTCGACACCGCGGCGTCCGAAGAGGCCGGGATGCGGGCCGCCCGGGTGCTCGCCCTGGCCCAGGAGACGGCGGACCGGCTGACCAGCTCCGCAGCGACGGAAGCCGACAAGGTTGTCGCCGACGCCCGCGCCAACGCCGAACAGATTGTGTCCGAGGCGCGCTATCTCGCCGACAACACCGTCAACGATGCCCGGCAGCGAGCCGATGCCATGCTGGCCGACGCCCAGACCCGCTCGGAAGCCCAACTCCGGGCGGCTCAGGAGAAGGCGGACATCCTGCAGTCCGACGCCGAGCGCAAGCACACCGAACTGATGACCACGATCAATCAACAGCGCACTGTGTTGGAGGGTCGCCTGGAGCAGTTGCGGACCTTCGAGCGCGAGTACCGCACCCGGTTGAAGACCTACCTGGAGTCGCAGCTCGAGGAGTTGGGTCAGCGGGGTTCGGCCGCCCCCGTCGACACCGGTGACGGCGGCTACACGCAGTACCAGTAGGGGTGCCTGCTCGGTGCCGGCGGGAGGCGTGGTTGGTGACTATTGAGTGCCGTCGGCCATGCTGATCGTCGCGTTGATTCTGGCGGTTATCGGTCTTGCCGCCCTCGTGACCGCGGTTGTGACGAGCAATGAGGTCGTCGCCTGGGTGTGCATCGGGGCCAGTGGGCTCGGGGTTCTGATTCTCATCGTCGACGCTATCCGGGATCGCGCGCGGCGGCGGTCGGAGCTCCCGGCCGCGGCTGCCGGTCTAACGGAGGACACCACCGAGGTCATCCAGCCGACAGCGGCCGTCGAGACCCTTGACGACGAAACCGCTTACGACGCCGAATCTTTCGTCGAAGAGAGCGTTGAGGAGTCTGAGTACGTCGCCGAGGACGTCGCCGAGGACATCGCGGAGGACATCGCGGAGGACATCGCCGAGGAGGACCACCCCGAAGAGTTGGTCTACGACGACCCCGACTACGACACACCCAGCGACGACGAAGCCGACTTCCCCGTACCGGCGGAGGAAGCTGCCGTCCACACCGTCAGCGAGTCCTATCTCGCTCAGGACGTCACCGACGAGGACGTCACCGACGAGGACGTCACCGACGAGTCGGCTACCGAACTGAGGTACGTCGACAGCCCGGAGGAGAGCGCCCCCACCGTGACGTACACGTACTCTGAAAGCGCCGAGACCGAGTACGTCGATACCGGGGATTCGCCGGTCGAGGAGGAGCGCCGCGACCAGTGATCCCTCGCTTCTGAGAGGTTGTGCGAATGGGGATCCAATACGCCAGCGTCGTCGACCACCCACTCGATGAGGTTTTCGCCTGGCATACCCGCGCCGGCGCCATGCGCAGGCTGGTTCCGCCCTGGCAGCCGATGAAGGTGGTCAAGGAGACTGAGTCGCTGGCTGATGGCACGGCGATCCTCGGCCTCCCCGGTGGGCTGCGCTGGATCGCCCGCCACGACCCCGCGGGGTATCACCCGCCCAACCAATTCGTCGACGTGCTGTCCTCGGACGGCCCGATGGCAGGTTTCAGAACGTGGCCCCCCCGGGTGATCGGCTGGTGGCGGCACACCCACCGGTTCAGCGAGGCAGGGCCTGGGAGCACCCGGGTGCACGACGAGGTCGACACCACGGTGCCGGGCCTCGCGCTCCGCTCGACCTTCGCCTACCGGCATCGTCAGCTCGCCGAGGACCTTGCCGCGCACCGTGACGCGGCTAAGGCCGGTGCCGGTCCTCTGGTCGTTGCGATCACCGGCTCATCCGGTCTGGTCGGCACCGCACTGGCCGCCTTCCTGTCCACCGGCGGCCACCGGGTGATTCGGCTGGTTCGGGGCGATCCGGCCAACGATGGCGAAAGGCGTTGGGAGCCAAACAATCCCGCAGCCGATCTGCTGTCGGGGGTAGACGCGCTCGTACATCTGGCGGGGGAGTCGATCGCCGGCCGATTCAACGACTCCCACCGGCGGGCCATCCGCGACTCGCGCATCGAGCCCACCCGCCGACTGGCCGAACTCGCGGCGGCCACCCCCGGCTTCGGGGTGCTCGTCGGTGCCTCGGCCATCGGCTTCTACGGATACGACCGCGGTGAAGAGTTGCTCGACGAGAACAGTTCGCGCGGCGACGGGTTTTTGGCCGACGTGGTGGCCGACTGGGAGGCAGCCACCGAACCTGCTGCGCAGTCCGGGTGCCGGGTTGTGAATGTCCGCACCGGAATCGTCCAGTCCGCCGCAGGCGGCACGCTGCGGTTGCTGCGGCCACTGTTCGCCGCCGGACTGGGCGGACGGCTCGGCAGCGGTCGGCAGTGGCTGTCCTGGATCGGCATCGACGACCTGCTGGACATCTACTACCGGGCCATCTACGACAGCCGGTTGGCCGGGCCCGTCAACGCGGTGGCTCCCAATCCGGTGCGCAACGCGGACTACACACGGGCGCTGGCCGCGACCCTGCACCGACCGGCCTTGCTACCGGTGCCCTCGATCGGTCCCCGGATCCTGCTGGGCAGACAGGGGGCCGTCGAACTGGCCGAGGCCAACCAGCGCGTCGCCCCCGCGGCACTCGCGGCGGTCGGGCACCGGTTCCGGCAACCAACCGTGGAAGACGCACTGGCCCATCAACTGGGGCACGATCCCGCGCCCGGGGTGCTGTAACCGGCGACGGCGTCCTAATCGGTGACCTAAGCCCCGCGCAGACCTCGTCCACTTCAGGCACGATGGAAAGCATGGCTTCCGGCCCCGGGGGAATCGACGTCGCCGTTCTGGACGGACTGGACGATCTCGTCGAGGAACTGCGACGGCGAGGCTTCCAGGTGGTGGGTCCGACGCTGCACGACAACGCGATCGTGCTGGCCGAGATCGACAGCGCCGCGGAGTTGCCCTACGGGTGGGGGGTGGACGTCGGCCCGGGCACCTATCGGCTGAGGACCAGGGCGGACCGGGCGGCGTTCGGGCATTCGGCAGGCCCGCAATCGTGGAAACAGTTCGTGCATCCGCGCAGCCAGCGGGTCTGGTCCTCCGACGCCCCGGACGGTGATCCCGAACAACCCCGTTACGCATTCCTCGGCGTCAGGGGCTGCGACCTGGCGGCCATCGGAGTGCTGGAC
>CAZRFC010000229.1:0-7213 GCA_964598975.1 uncultured Mycobacterium sp.
ACCGTCGTGGCCGGCTCAGGGACGCCCAGGCCGGGCTGCTCATCCAGCACCTCGCCGCCGCGGCTCAGGTACCAGCCCGCGCGGTCATCGCCCCCGCCGTCGCCGTAGTGCCGCGTCAGCCACAGTTGGCCGAGCTGCGTCGCGCCCTGGCTGAGCGTCAGCCGCAGGTAGGCGTGCGCGGTCTGGCCGGGCGGGATCTCGTACAGCCGAAACCGCCAGCGGATGCCCGGCTGGAGCCAGTAGGTCCGGTCGCTGGTCCAGTAGTGCGCGCCGTTGGGCCCGCTGTCGGCGCAGTGTGCCCAGCGCACCCCGCGGGTCACCTCCGAGCGCACCAGCCGCCAGTAGCCGGCATCATCCACCGTCGCCGCGCTGGCCTTCATCGGCGGCAGCGGGGTCTCGTCGGGCGCCCACAGCGTGACGCAGCCCGCCGGCAGGCACGGCTCGCAGTCGGCGTAGCCGAACACCCCGCCGCCCTCGCGGCCGGGGTACACGGTCCGGCGCAGCGCGTGTTTGCTGTCGGCCACCCGCGCCCAGCCGGCGGCCGAGTGATTGATCAGCCGGATCGCCCAGCGCCGGGTGTCGGTCAGGGTGGTCAGGCTCACGTCACCAGCTCCCGCAGGTCATGATCCGACCACACCGCCGGGCGGCTCGCCGGCTCCCCGCACAGCGGATGCCGGTCCGGCACCCGGTCGACCCAGTGCCACTGGTGCTCAACTTCCGGGATGTGATGGCCGTAAAGGCCCGTCCCGTCGAACTGCGGCCAGGCGTCGGCGTGGACGTTGGCGGGGTTGGCGCCGGCAGCCAGCCAGGCGGCGGGCACCGTCGGCGTCGGGTCGTAATACTGCCCCACCAGCCAGCGCAGTTGCCACCGGCCGCAGGGCGCGACGTAGCCGCCGTGCAGCCACCACTGCCGGTGCGCGTCGGCCGCCGGCGTCTGGCCGGCCGCCTCGAACCGGCGGCCATAGGGCGGCACCGGCCCTTCGACCTGGTCCACGTCCAGCTCGTGCGGGGTGAGCGGCCCCTGGGTGTCGCCCGCCTCGCGCCAGGTCTCCAGCTCGTACACCCACAGCCGGGTTTCGGCAGCCTCCTGCGCCGTCCGCACGAAGCTCACCTCGCCGCTCACCGCATCGTGCAGCAGCACGCCGACGTTGCCGGCGGGCCGGGGGATGTCGGCGGCGGTGTGCCACGCGAACAGCTCGGCCGCGGCACTCGGACCCGGCTGGCGGTAGATCCGCAGCGAGTGCGCGCCGGCCAGGGTGACCACCCACAGCGCCACCCACAGCGTGCCGGCGGCGGTCAGCGCCACGTCGGCCAGCAGCGCCCCGGCGATCAGGTCGGTGTCGACGCTCCCCGCCGCCACCTGCGCCAGCAGCACCGGCGCGTGCACGTCGGTGTCGGTCCGCAGCAGGTTCACCCGTTGGGCCACGAGTTGCAGCGTCCAACCCGCCTCGGCCGTCGCGTCGGTCGCATCCTGCAGCCCGACCATTACCAGCTCCCCGCTGGCCGGGTCGAGGCAGCCGGTCACATCGTCGGCGGCCATGACGCTGTTGCGGACGTTCTTCAGCAGGTCGGTGTCGCCGATCACGTCGGCGGTGGTGCTGCGGTACAGGCGCGGCGCGTGGCGGGCGTTGGTCAGCCGGCCGTACCACGTCGGCAGGGAGCCGCCCCACAGGTAGTAGCTGCTGTACAAGGCGTTGGAGGTGGCCTGAAGCGTCAGGGCCTCGCCCGCGGGCGCCCGGCCGACCCCATGCTCGGGACCCGGCCAGGGACGGGCGTAGCTGGCGCCGACCACCTCTGGCGGCTCACCGGCCCACGTCACCTGCGCGCCCGTATGGTCGTGCAGATCCTCGAGCGCGTCGTAGATCAGGCCGGCGGTGCTGGTGTAGCTGTATTCCGCGCCGAAGTCGCCGGGTGCGCGGTCCCCCTGCGGCCCGATGTCCGGCAGCGGATCGCCGTTGAGGTCGCGCCACTCGGGGTGCTGATCCAGCAGCCGCTGGGCGTAGGCGCCGGCGCCGGTGAGAGTGACCGCCGCCCACTCCGGGTGCGTCTCGGGGTTGGCGTAGCCGCCTCCGGGCGCCAGCCCCGCCTCCTTCGGGGTCGGCTCGCGCCGCATCCACCAGGTGGTCACCGGCCGCCGCACCTGCGCCAGCCCGCGCCGCACCTCCGCGCCGGTCGTGCCGACGCCCAGCCGCGCCGGCCGGCGGCGGCCCTGCTGCTCGTGGTAGGCGCTCACGGTCACCCAGCCGTCGGCGGTCGGCTCGCGGCCCGACCCGTCGCCGTGGACGTTCGTCCACGCCACGCTCGTCTCGCTGTATGTCCGCAGGCCGAGCGTCGGCAGCGGCTCGAGGCTCAGGCCGTGCAGGCGCGACTCGCGCACCGTGTGCCAGCCGCCCTGGCGCGGATCCCAGCCCACCGCCCCGTTGGCCGCCCACTCGACCACCCCGTCGCGGCAGTCGTCAAACAGCCGCACGTGGCCGTTCTGGATCAGCACCACGTCGCGCAGATCCAGCCTGCGCGCGGCGGTGGCGCTTCGCAGCTCCCAGCCCGGCGAGGCCGCGGCCGTGGCGTCGAAGTGCGTCCAGACCGTCGGCTGGACGGTGCCGGTCCCGCCCAGGTTCGCCCGCGCCCCCTCCGTCGCCGGCGCCCAGCCGGGGTTGTCGTTGTAGGGGTTGTCGGCCACCGTCGCGGTCAGGTCGGCCGCCACCGCGCCGCCCACCTCGTAGCGCGCCCGGTAGCGTGTCGCCGCCGGCTCGCGCCACCGCCGCAGGCTCAGCCGCACCCGCGTCCACAGCTCGGCGTCGATCTCCACCGCCGGCAGCGCCAGCCCGTAGCTGTCCAGCGCCCCGCCCCACTCGGCGGCCAGCCGGTACACCCCGCCCGCCGTGCGTTCGACGCCGAACGTCGCCAGCGGCGTCTCCACGCTCACATACGCGGCGTTGCTGGGCGCAGGCAGGGCCGAGCAACGCAGCTCGAGCCCGACCGCATACTCCTGCGCTTCGCCCAGGTACACGGCGTCGGGCAGCAGCACCGGCTCACCAGCGGGCATGGCGCGCTCCCAGGCGGCGGCCCATCGTCCGCGCCTCCTGCGCCAGTTGCCGCCGCAGGCCGTCCACGTCCAGGACGTTGACCGCCACCGGCACCACCACCGGCTGCGCGGTGTACTGGGTGGCGTAGCGCGCCTGTTGCACCAGGCCATAGGCTTGGCCCGCCGCGCCCGCCAACAAGCCGCCGAGGGATACCCGCTGCAACGCCTGCGCGATCATGTCGGGCAGCCGGTCCAGCGGCAGGATCGCCTCCGGCCCCGCCTCGCCGATGTTGGCAAAGGTGCTGCGGGTGACGATGCCGCCGGCGGCCATGCGCGGGATCACTTCGTCCTGCGGGCTGGACTCGTACCACCGCTGATAGCGCCGATTGAGGTAGCCCTGCACGCCGTGAAGAATACCTGCCGCGGGCGCCCCGCCTGGCACGTAGCGCGCCACATCGCCCGCGGCGCCGAAGAAGTTGGTCATCCACGGCTGCGCCATGCGCTCGGCGGCGCCCGGCCGCAGCCGGCCCTCCTCCTCGAGTTCCACCAGCGACTTGTTGTAGCGCAGCCGCTTCTCTTCGGTGCCTGCCTCTACCCCCGCGGTGACCTTGATGGCTGCGATGATCTTGGCGATTTCGTACACTGCCACCAGCGCCGCCGCCGCGGTCCCCGCCACCAGCGCCAAGGTGCCGAGCGTGGTCACCAGAGCGGCCAGCCCCCCAGCCGATGCAACTCCGCCGGCCGCGCCCGCGGCGCCCAGGCCCGCCCCCGCCGCACCGCCCGCGCCGCCCAGCATGGTCAGCAGGCCCGACAGGTTCGTGACGATCTGCACCAGCGGCGCGATGCCGGCGATCACTCGGCCGCCGCCGATGGCCAGCAGCCCGAACGCGCCCACCCCGACCATGATGCTCCGCGCCAGCTCCGGGTTGGTGTTGATCCAGTCGGCCAGCGTCTCGAGTAGGTCGGTCACGACGTTGAGGAACGGCACCAGCGCCGGCGCCAGCTCGGCGAACGCCTTGTCCTTCACCCGCTGCGCGGTGACGCCGAGCGAGTCGAACGCCGCGTCGAGCTCCGAGAGCTGCTCCTGCTGCTGCTTGGTGAGGATCAGCGGCCCCTGCATCGCCGCGTCGACCTGCGCGCCGAAGTCGCCCGTGCCGAGGATGCGAAGCGCCCGCGCCGAGATGCCCAAATCCCGCGCCAGCGCCAGCCGCTCCTGGGCGTCGGTGACGCCGTTCAGCCGCTCGGCCACCAGCGCGAAGGCGTCGGCGGCGCCCAGGTTCCGCACCTGCGCGTCGTTGGCGTCGATCCCCAACCTCTTGAACGCCGCCGCCGCGGCCTGGTTGCCCTCGCGCGCCTGCGCCAGCTTGTCCACCACGCCCGACGCCGCGGCTTGGAACTGCTGAAAGTTGATGCCCGACGCGGCCAGCACTTGCTGCAGCGCCTGGGTCTTCTCCGTCGTCTCGCCCAGCGCCCCGGCCGCCAGCTCCAGACCCTCCATGAAGTCGGCGGCGCTTTTGAGCCCGACCGCGAAGCCCGCCACAATGGCGCCGCCCATCAGCGTCGCGGCGTTGCCCACCGCGGTGAGCGTCGGGGCAAGGCGTTGGACCTGCTCGTTGAACGCTCGCAGGCCCGGCGCGGCCTTCTGCGGCGCGTCGAGCAGGGCCTTCAGCCGGCCGGCGGCCTGACCCGCCGCCGCGTCGAACTGCGACGTGTGCAGGGTCAGCCGGGCTCTCAGTTCATGATCGGCCATGCTCCGCCTCGAGTCGCCGCTCGCGCATCAGCTCCGCTTCCGCCGCTTCGAGGTTGAGCATCGCCTCGAGCAGCAGCGGGTCCATGCCATCCACCTCCGACGGCGGCAGGCCCAGCCTGGCCGCCGCCCGGTACAGCGCCGCCGCCTGGTACGCGGCCGGCAGCGGGTGCTGCTCGGCGTCGCGCAGGCAGTCGATCAGGACCCGGCGGGCGGCGAGCCAGCCGTCGCGCCCGTAGGGTCCGCGCTGCCCTCGGCCTTCGCCACCGCCGCCTGCGCCGAGTCCTCGGTGAAGAACACGAACAGCTCGCCGGCCAGCACGCCCATCGGGGCTTCGGGCAGCTCGGCCAACGCCTCGGGCGTCAGGGCCGCGGGCTCCCCGGTCTCGTCCACCACGCCCGCCCAGGCCGTGACCGCGCCGGCGGCGATGAACTCGCCCAGCCGCTCGCAGATCGCCAGGGCCACGAGCGCGTTGGCCGCCTCACCCGGCAGGCCCGCGGTCCGCTCGTGCGCGCGGCCGAGGATGTCGACCATCACCGCCCGGCCTGCCAGCGTGCGGCAGAGCGTCACGCTGGCGCCCTCGCCCACGTCCACGACCCGCTCCGCGCGCCGGCCGAGGGTCACGCTCATGCCATGCTCCACGAGTCCATGTAGGCGCTGAAGTCGAGGCTCCACTCCACCAGCCCGTTGTCCCGCTCGCGCAGCCGGAACGCCTCGCTGCGGTACCCGAGGTTGGTGAACGTGCTGGTGATGGTGGTCGTGCCGTCGGTCAGCGCGCACACCGCCCCCAGGTTGTGCGCCGGGGCATCGGCGGCCAGGTCGATGCCCGCGGGCGCCAGCACCGTGGCGGTCAGACCGACCGCCGGGATGCCGGGGTCCAACAGCGTCTTGAAGCGGTGCTCCCCGCTCGGCCGCGCCGCCGCCGGGCCGCGGGCGGTGACGTTGAGGCCAATCGTCGCCTCCCAGGCGATGCAGGTCAGGTCGGCGGTGGCGAACGTGATCGTGGCGTCGCCGTGCCGCATCGGCTTCTGGCCTGCGGCCAGCGCCACCGGCGCGATGCCGTTCGTGTCGCGGGTGGCCGAGAGCGCCAGGAACTCCAGTGTCGCGCGGGCCACCTCGCCCTCGCGGCTGCTCAGCACCAGGCGGTTGATGCAGCAGGTGTCGGTGATGGCGTCGGCGGCGCCGAGTGCCGGCACGCCGATCTCCCAGCCGGCCGTGTCGGTGCCGAACTGCAGGATCAGGTCCTGCGTCAGCGCCCCATACGGGTACGAGGCGGGGAATGCGTGCAGCAGCAGGGTCTTCGTCGCGCCGGTCACCTCCAGCTCGACGCTGGGGGCGATGTCCATGTCCTCGGCGTAGGCGATCTGCACGGCGCCCGCGCCTTCGTGCAGCGCGAACCCGCTCGAGATGCCGGGGTCGCCGCCCTTGACGATGCCGCCCGCGGCGTAGGTGCCGCCGGCCGCCTCTTTCCAGTTGAACGCGGTCAGCCGTGCCATGTCAGCCTCCTACTCGCGCACCCGCAGATCGAGCTCGAGCAGGTGCCAGGTCTGGTCGGTGGCGAACGAGGGCCGCATCATCGCGTACTTGCCGCTCGCCGTCGTCTCGAAGTGGCGCGTCACCGCGCCGTCGGTGACCGCCATGCCCGCGCCCTCAAGCGCGGCCAGGATGGCGTCGCGCGCCAGCCAGCACAGCAGCCGCGCGGCGTCGGTGTCGGCCACCACCCCGCCCATGATCCGGCAGCGCAGCGTGCCGCGCGCCTCCTCGTAGCCCCGGCCCGCGCCGCGGAACTCCGTCTCGTGCAGCACCGGGTAGACGATGATGAACCGCCCGTCGGTACGGCCCGCTGCCGGCGCCGGGTTCGGCCGCGGCAGCAAGAGGGTCGTGAAGTCGGCCAGCGTCTCATCGGCGCTGGCCGACAGCAGTGTCACCATGCCCCGCGCGGCGTGGATCATGACAGCGCCACCCAGCCCGCCAGCGCGGCGTCCAAGTGCGCGGCGAAGCCCGCCTCGCCGCCCAGGTCCTGCTCGAACACGACGCCGAACCACGGCCGCTGCTGCCACTGCCCGGCCACGTCGAAAAAGCCTTCCTCCCAGTACACCCCGTACACCACATCGTCCTCAAGCTCGTATTCCAGCCACGAGCGCCGCTTGGCCAACGCGCCGCGCAGCCGCCGGGTGCGGATGTTGAGGACCTGGCCCTCAAGGTTGGCCGCGGCGCCCGCGTACCACGCCTCGCCGAACTCGGCCAGCGCGTCGTCGAGCACCTGCGCTGCCTCGGCCCCGGCTGCGCCGCTCAGCCAGTCGCCCCAGGCGGCCAGCTCGTCGGTGGTCAGCCGCAGGTCGAACGCGCTGCCGGCGGTGACGGTCAGCATCACCGCGCCTCCTGATGCAGCCGCCGCCGCACGCTCCCGCCGCCCGCGCCCGGGGGCGCGCCCTCCTCGC
>CAZRFC010000230.1:0-1285 GCA_964598975.1 uncultured Mycobacterium sp.
GATCCACCAGGTGGCGTAGGTGGAGAACTTGTAGCCCTTGCGGTAGTCGAACTTCTCGACCGCGCGGATCAGGCCGAGGTTGCCCTCTTGGATGAGGTCGAGGAACGCCATGCCGCGGCCCGTGTAGCGCTTGGCCAGCGACACCACCAGGCGGAGGTTGGCTTCCAGCAGATGGTTTTTCGCGCGTTCGCCGTCGCGGCAGATCCACTGCATGTCGCGACGCTGCTGAACCGGCAGCTTGACGCCCTGATCGACAAGTTCGCCGAGTTTCTGGGTGGCATAGAGACCGGCTTCGATGCGCTTGGCCAGTTCCACCTCCTCCTCGGCGTTGAGCAGCGCGACCTTGCCGATCTGCTTTAGGTAGGCGCGCACCGAGTCGGCCGAGGCGGTGAGTTCGGCGTCCTTGCGGGCCTGGCGCAAGGCTTCGGACTCCTCTTCGTCCCAGACGAAGTCACCGGAAGCCTTGTCCTTGTCCGACGGCTCCGAGACGTCCTCTTCGTCATCGGAGGTCTCGGTTTCCGCGGTGTCGGCGGTCGCTGCGCTCGCGGACTCATCCTCGTCTACGACGACCTCGAGGTCCTCGAGTTCGATCTCCTCGGTCGCGTCGATTTCGGGCTCCGCGGCCAGCTCCACTTCGGCTTCCTCGACTATGACCTCGGGCTCGACCTTCTTGGTGCGAGAACGGGCCGGGGTGGCCTTAGCGGCCTTCGCGGCCGGGGCTTTTTTCGCCGGCGCGGCTTTGGCGGCTTTGGTGGCCTTGGCGGGTGCGGCTTTGGTGGCCTTGGCCGGTGCTGCCTTGGTGGCTTTGGCGGGTGCGGCTTTGGCGGCTTTCGCCGGTGTCGCTGCCTTGGCCGGAGCTGCCTTGGTCTCCGTGGCGGGTGCCGTCTTGCCGGTGGCCTTGGCCGCGACCTTCGCCAGCACGCTGCGGGCGGTCTTGGTGGCTGCCTTGGCCGGTGTTTCCTTCGCGGGGGTCTTGGCGGCGGTCTGCTTGGCCGGCTTCGCGGTTGCCTGGCTTGCCTTGGTCGCTGCCACGTACACCCTTTCGGTACTCCGGGCTCCGGCGAGCGCAGACGTGCGTCACCAGATAAGTCGGCTATGGGGAAATGTCGGCGGGATCGGGGGGATCCGCGCCGCTCAGGTGGGCGGCCGCCGCGCTCCATTGTAACGACATCGGCGGCGTGTGCTGCTCAGCCAGTCGCCTGCTCGTCCGCGGCGGCCATCGCCGCACCTACGATTCCGGCGGTGTTGAGCAGCTCGGCGGCGACCACCGGGGTGCGGTTCTTCA
>CAZRFC010000230.1:1295-7177 GCA_964598975.1 uncultured Mycobacterium sp.
AGTGGCACCCACTTGTCGGCCTTCTTGCTGATCCCGCCACCGGCGATGATCAAGTCGGGCCAGATGGCGTTCTCGACGGCTACCAGAACCTTGGTGACCTGCTTGGTCCATTTGCGGTAGCTCCAGCCCTTGCGCTCCATCACTGAGGATGCCGCCCGGTGCTCGGCCTCCTTGCCATCGACCTCGATGTGGCCGAACTCGGTGTTGGGCAATAACTTTCCGTGGTGAATCAATGCGGAACCGATGCCGGTTCCGAACGTCAGCAGTAGCACCACGCCGTCCTGGTTTCGCCCGGCGCCGTAGCGCTGCTCGGCCAGGCCGGCGGCGTCGGCGTCGTTGAGGACGGTCACCGGCTGGCCTCCCAGCGCTGCGCTCATTTCCTGGGCGACGTTGCGGCCGATCCAGCTGCTGTCGACGTTGGCGGCGGTCTGAACCACCCCGTCGACCACGACGCCGGGGTAGGTGACGCCCAGCGGGCCAGACCAGTTGAAGTGGCGAACTACTTCGGCCACCGTCTTGGTCACCGCCTCCGGCGTGGCGGGCTGCGGGGTTTCCAACCGGAACCGATCGCCCACCAACTGTCCGGTCTCGAGGTCGACGACGGCGCCTTTGACGCCGCTACCGCCGACATCAACGCCGAGGGCCTGGCGAGCAGAGGGCTGGGTCGAGGTCATGGCAGAGACATTAATGCGTAAGCGGCCCCCGACATGCCGATTGCGCGCCGGATTGTGCTGCGATAGCAGCCATGGGAGACAACCGGCCCGAGCGGCTTCTGGAGGTGGCCGAGCAGCTGGTCGGCGAGGCCGCGGACTTCGTGCGGCGTAGACGGGCCGAGATCTTCGGCGCCGGTCCCGCGGTGCCGGTGCGGACCAAGAGCAGTCCGACTGACCCGGTGACCCTTGCCGACATCGAGACCGAGCAGTTCGTGCGCGACCGGTTGGCGCAACTGCGCCCGGGCGATGAGGTGCTCGGCGAAGAGGGGGGCGACAGCGACTCCGGCGGTGCGGTGCGTTGGGTGGTGGATCCGATCGACGGCACGGTCAACTTTCTCTACGGCATCCCGGCCTATGCGGTCTCGCTGGCCGCCCAGGTCGACGGGGTTTCGGTGGCAGGCGCGGTCGCCGATGTTGCCGGCGGCCAGATCTATTCGGCGGCAATGGGTTTGGGTGCACAGGTCATCGAAGCCGGAGCCCGTCGCCGGCTTCGGTGCAGCACTGTCGGGGAGCTTTCCATGACGTTGCTCGGTACCGGCTTCGGGTACGCGCCGGCACGTCGAGGCGCCCAGGCGGCCCTGCTGGCCCAGTTGCTGCCGACGGTTCGTGACGTGCGCCGACTCGGTTCGGCGGCGCTGGACCTGTGCATGGTTGCTGCGGGCCGCCTCGACGCCCATTACGAGCACGGCCTCAACGAGTGGGATTGGGCGGCCGGCGCGCTGATCGCCGCAGAGGCCGGCGCGGTGGTGGTGCTTCCCGGGCTGGAAGAGGAGGGCGCTGAACTGCTGCTGGCGGCGGCACCCGGAGTCGCCGGCCACCTGATCGAGGCGCTGGACCGGTTAGGCGGCCTGCGGCCGTTGCCCTGAACGGATCAGCAGGTGCCGTTGTGGATTCGGGTGATCAGCGAGGAGTCGGCCGGTTCCGTCGCACCGGGACGCAGGCCGGACAGCACCGCCGAGATGTCCTCGCTGTTGGCCAGTGAGGTCCAGTCGGTGCCGATCACCAGGTCGACCGTGTCGTCCTTGCGGTCGTCTTGGTAGAGCTCGACGCACGGAGCCACCAGCCAGGCAGTCGCTGCGCTCGCACGGCCGGTACTGCCGAACCGGATCTGCCCCTGGCAGCTCAGCCGGCTACCTGCGTAGATCGGGTCGTTGGCCGCGGTCGGGGCGGCGAAACCGAGGTCTCGCAAGGTGCCGGACACCTCGCCCGCCTGCCCGCCCTGGCCTGAGGCGTTGAGCACACGGATCTTGGTGTCGGCCAACTTGGCGGGTGCCACGTCGATCAGCGATGAGCCCGACACCAGTTGTCCGAGCTTGGGGGCTCCCGCGTCGGTCGGGCTGGGCGGGGGATTGCAGGAGGACGCCTCGCGAACCTCCACCGGGCGGGTCAGGACGAACGCCCACACCAGCGCGGTCAGAACCACCAGGGCTGCCAGAGCCACCAGGCCTGGTCCATACTTGCGCCGGACGAACGGTTGTCCGTCATTGCCCGCGGCGGAGCCTTGAGTGATGTGCGCGACCACGAGTGAACTGTAAGGCCACCTGAGCCCGGCTCACCATCGGGCCGGGGGACAGCAAAAGAGCGCCAAATCCGCGACTGTGATGCAATTCACACCCGAACTGCCGGTGAACGGGGCAGGAATCATTTGGCGCAGACGTTCTGCGCTGATACAAAGCCTTGCTGAGGTATGACGAGGGGAGAGGACGGATGGCTACTGACTACGACGCCCCGAGGCGTACCGAGACCGACGAAGTGTCGGAGGATTCACTCGAGGAGCTGACTGCTCGCCGAAACGAGGTGCAGTCGGCCGTCGTTGACGTCGATGAGACCGAGTCCGCCGAGTCTTTCGAGCTTCCCGGTGCGGATCTGTCCGGCGAGGAACTGTCCGTGCGGGTGATCCCCAAACAGGCCGACGAATTCACGTGCTCAAGTTGCTTTCTGGTCCATCACCGCAGCCGGCTCGCTCACGAGAAGAACGGCGAGATGATCTGCACCGACTGCGCGGCGTAGCGGCAGTTCAGCTTCGCAACGCCGCCAGCAACCGCTCCGGGTGGCGAGTGCTCACCATCCAGTACGGGGTCGGGTCGTCGGGGTCCTCCAGAACCACCAGCGCCATCGGGCCGATCCAGTTCCGGTGCAGGACGAACGCGGCGGGATCAAGCTGACGTCCCAGTGCCGCGGATTTCGCGCTGTGCGGCACGACTGCCGACCGGACGATGACCGAGGCGGGCAGGTGTGCCTGTCCTGCCCAGAGTTCGACGTCATTGCCGGTTCCGAGTACGGCGACCTCGATGCGGCCGAGCCACAGCAACACGCCGACCGCCACCGCGGCGCAGACGGTGTACGGCAGCCAGTCGGGAAGGTTGCGCACCCCCATGTTGACCTCTGCGGCCAGCACCGCCGAGAGTCCGATCCCGATCGGCCACCACCACCACGGCACCCAAAGCCGCTCGCGGTAACGCACGGATTGCGTAGCAACCGAACTAGACACCCGGCCAAGGGTAGTCTTTGCGATCGTGTCTTCCAGTCTCGCGGTGGTTCGGTTGGACCGCGACCTACCGCTGCCCAGCCGTGCACACGACGGCGACGCCGGCGTTGACTTGTACAGCGCCGAGGACGTCGAACTGGCGCCCGGGCACCGCGCCCTTGTTTCCACCGGGATCGCGGTGGCAATCCCACAGGGCATGGTGGGTTTGGTACACCCGCGTTCCGGCTTGGCCGCACGCCTGGGACTTTCCATCGTGAACACCCCGGGCACAATTGACGCGGGCTACCGCGGCGAGATCAAGATCTCGCTGATCAACCTCGATCCGGTCACCCCGATCGTGCTCCGGCGCGGTGATCGCATCGCCCAGCTGGTGGTGCAACGAGTCGAGTTGCCCGAGTTGGTCGAGGTGGCCTCGTTCGATGAGGCCGGGCTGGCTGACACCACCCGTGGCCAGGGCGGTCACGGTTCCTCCGGCGGACATGCGAGTTTGTGATGGCTTTCGGCAGACGTAAACGCGACCAGGGCCAGGCTGTGGCCGAAGTAGTCGAGATCGAGGAGACCGAGGTGACCTTGGTCGAGCAAGATCCCGAACCCGCCGCGTGGGACGGCGACGAGGCCGACGGGCCCTTCGACATCGAAGACTTCGACAGCCCCGAACAGGCGGCGCTGGCGCGCCTGGACCTCGGTTCGGTGCTGATCCCGATGCCGCCCGGCGGACAGGTCCAGGTCGAGTTCAACCAGACCGGCCAACCGACCGCGATCTGGGTGGTGACCCCCAACGGCCGGTTCACCATCGCGGCATACGCCGCGCCCAAGTCGCCGGGGCTGTGGCGCGAGGTGGCCGCAGAGTTGGCCGAAGCACTGCGAAAAGACGGTGCCACGGTGTCCATCGAGGACGGCCCGTGGGGCCGCGAGGTCGTCGGTGTCGGCGCCGGCGCGGTCCGGTTCATCGGTGTCGACGGATACCGCTGGATGATCCGCTGTGTGGTCAACGGCATGCCGCAGTCGATGCCGGCCCTGATCGCCGAAGCTCGTCAGGCCCTGGCCGACACGGTCGTCCGCCGCGGCGACACCCCGCTGCCGGTCCGCACGCCGCTGCCGGTGGAGTTGCCGGAGGAACTAGCCGCGCAGTTGCGCGCCGCGGCCGCCCAGCAGGCGCAGCAGCAGATGCTGGCGGCTCAGCAGGCCCAGCAAGCCATGCTCGCCGCCCAGCAGCAGATGCAGATGCCGGCCGGCGGTTCGGCGTTGCAGCAGCACCAGCAGCGCAGCACCATCACGGGCGGGTGATCTGAGCCAGTGCCGCGAGCGCGGCGGCTCCCAGCAAGTCCGGATTCGGCCCGAAATCCTGCAGTCGAACAGTGCTGAGGCCGGCGTACGGAGCACAGGCCGACCACTCGACGGCCACCGATGCCGGGTGCACCAGATCGTCCCCGGCTGCCACCACTGCCAGCGGGGTCTGCATCCGGCGCAGTTCCGTGCGGGTCGGAGCCACGCAGGCTGCGGCTTGCTCCATCGCATCGGGAAGTGCGGGCCACTGCCGCCGCCAGGACCGGGCCAGCTCGTCGGCAAGCCACGCCGGACTCGAAGCCCGCATCGCGGCCGTGGTGTGCTCCAGCCCGTCGCGGCGCAGGGTGGCGGCGGTATGCCGGGCCGACAGTGCGGCGGGCGCGCCATCCGGCTGGCCGGTCCAGGGCGGCAGCACCGCCAGCACCGCCACCGCGCGTTCCGGATGCTCGAGCGCCCAGCGGGTGGCGACGACCGCGCCCAGCGACACGCCTCCCACGGCGATCCGGCCGGATTGCTGCGAAGCGCTGTCCATCGCTCGGAGGTAGCCCTCCACCAGTCGCTCCGGCTCAGGTGCGACCGCGATCAGCTTCGCGCCGGCATCCTGCAGTGGAGCGCCGAAGGCTCGGCGCAGATAGTCGTCGTCCGAACCCGTCCCCGGCAGCAGGACCGTCACCACGCCGCCAATGCTGACTGCCACGCCACGATCGTGCCTGGTGTCGGTGTTGGCGGGGGTTGCCGGGGTATCCCTCGTGGCGCGGGATGAGCGAGAGGTCTACCGTGACGGTGGCAGTCCGAAAGAACTTCAGGAGAAGGCCCGGGAGATAGCAATGGCCACGACCGAAGGTTTTGTGCGGCGTCTGACCCGCAAGCTGACGGAGCACCCCGAGGAGCGCGCCGCCGAGAGCCTGACCGGGGAGACCGCCAGCACCGGTGCCCAGCGGGCGATCGACTGCGAGCGCGGCCAAGAGGTCGACATGGTCGGCACGCTGCAGAGCGTGGAGACCAATGCCAAGGGCTGCGCGGGTGGTGTGCGCGCCGAGTTCTTCGACGGCACCGATACGGTGACGCTGGTCTGGCTGGGGCAGCGGCGAATTGCGGGTATCGAATGCGGCCGCACCCTTCGGGTGCGCGGTCGGCTTGGAAAGCTCGACAACGGCAGCAAGGCGATCTACAACCCGCATTACGAGATCCAGCGTTGAGCTCCGCCGAATCGCCGGAGCCGGAAGCCAAACCGACTCCCGGCCAGGCCCTGCTGGGCCAAATGGGCGGGGTGAGCGGTCTGATCTACTCCGCCCTTCCAGTGGTGGTGCTGGTTCCGGTGAACACCGCATTCGGGTTGCTGCCCGCTCTGCTGGCGGCGCTGGGGGTGGCCGCGGCGATCCTGGTGTGGCGCC